>JBMYXX010000063.1:0-11875 GCA_049608805.1 Flavobacteriales bacterium
AAACAAAGAAGCCGCTACTCCTGTGAGGGGAATAACGACTTCTTCAAGCTTGCTAGCAGTTCACCATAAACGACTAGCAGTACAAAGGTAAGTTTTAGTTGATAACCGTAGGGCCTGTCCAAGCAGTTTTACTCCCATCGTCACAAACAGAGCGTGTCCAAACGTACCAATCTGTGTTTGTAGAAAAGGTTCCGTAGGTGCCGTTTGATTGGTTTTGGGTGTGAATGTTTTCGGAATCGTTGAAGTTCACATTATTGAAATTTACTTCGTGCATGCTCTCTCCGTCTGGCTGAACTGTTACTTCTATGTAACTACCATTTCTATTGGCTAAAATCCCTAAAGGTTTTCTGCAACGATTTGCATTCTGGTCAGCGTAAAAGCTTGCAGGTCCAGTCCAATTGCTCCAATCTGTTCCTCCACAATTAGCTCTAACGTAGAAGTCGTACGTGTTGCCTTGGGCGAAAACGCCATTCCTAAATACTGAGTTGTTTACGGTTTCAACGGTTCCCGTTCCTTGTGCAAAACCAGAAACACCGTATTCAATTTCGTAGTAATCATCTTGAAAATTGCCATTCCAATTGAGTACAAAATCATAGTCAGACCAATATTGATTCAGGTTGTCTGGTGCACCACAATTACTGGAGCTCCCATTGGTCACTAAAACACTGTTTGGTCCCGACCATTCGCTCCAATCGTTTCCTCCACAATTCCCTCTAATATACACGTCATAAGCACCGTTTGAAAGATTGTTGATGTTGGTGCCAGATGCTCCAGTTATGGTGGTGCCGTTTCCTAATGTAAAACCATTAGCTCCGTATTGAACTTCAAAAAAGCCGTAGTTCCCAGTTCCTGAGTTTACATAAAACTCAATACCATCGCCATCGCCATTAGCAAAAGCAGAAAATCCAGGAACGCCACATGTCGGGTCTTCTGGGCTGTCTTGATTACATCCTGACACAGTTAATGTTACTACAACAACGAAAAGAGAAAAGAGTCGCATAAATATTGAATTTGAATACAAAAGTATGGTTTAGTTGCCCTAAGAAATTCGAATGCATCAATTTAGAAACGCACACTTACTTTTCCCCGAATAAAAAATGGAGTTCCTGGGGTGAAGTGAATTTCTTCTACAGAAGTTGCTTCATTTCTCAAACGAGATTCGGTTGCAAATTGAGTTTCGTTCCACTCGGTGTTTAGCAAGTTTTGAATGATGATTCCACCAGTCCATTTTCGCCAAGTGTAGCTCAGATTAGCATCCATCACAAAATAACCTTTAGCCGTAATAGAATAATCTTCGTTTGCTGGTCTATTTCCAATCCAACGGTAGTTGATGCCTCCTTTAATTCCAATAGGATGATTGATGGTAACTCCTCCAACCGAAGTGAATTCTGCCGCCAGCGGGATATGATTTTCATTGGCCGCTTCATCTATTGCGGTTGCATAAGCGTAATTGAAATCTGCGTTTAGAAATAGCCATTTAAGAGGTTGGTAACGTACGCTAACGTCAACGCCCAATCTCTGCGTTCTACCGCTTGGTTCAACAATGGCTTCATCTCCAACATAAACAAACTCTTGGTCTAATTGCAGGAACCAACCGGCAACGTTTAGGAACAAATTATCGAATGCTTTTACGATGGCTCCTAAATCTGCGCCATAGGCATTTGGTAATGTTTGCTTTCCGTTTTGAGCTACAACCACTCGGCTATCATTGCTGTGATAACCAAGTCCGGATTTTAGGTAAAGTTGCCACTTATCGTTTGGCGAATAGATGATGTTCAACTTTGGGCTTGGTTTAAACGACTGCTGAGATTGTGCGCGATAAACAGTGTCAAGTTTGTCCTGATATTCGAAACGGAAGTAGTCTAGCCTAACTGCGGTGTTTATAAGGAAATCTCCAAACTCAAAATCGGCCCCAACAAAACCGTAAAAGTTAGATTCATCTACATCGCCAAACGCGTAACGTTCAATCAAAGAATCGCGATTTGCGGTGTGTGATAATTGAACATCATTTACGTCATCGTAACGCATTCCAATTCCACCTTTTAGGCCGATAGTGCTTTTCTTGAGATGGAAATGATGATTTACAACCGATTGAAACCCAGCGAGGTTTCTTCTTTCGAACTGATGGATTTGATCTCCGTTAACGGAATCATTTAAGAAAAACGTGAAGTTGCTGAATAGTTCAAATCCGTATCTGCTGTAAAATGCATTACTCTTTACTGTGGTGTGGTCTCCTACAAATGCCGTGTGATTCACGGCCGCGTTAACCCGATGCGTATTCCCACCCTCGGTGTCATCAATAGCGCCAAATCTTCCTATGCTTCCATCTGCTATTGCTCTAATTGGTACTTGACCGCTAGCATCCCATTTACTACTGAAATATGATGCTTGAAAGCAGAGAAATTGTCGCTTGTTGATAGCGGCATTGTATTTCCCCATTACATTAATCCGATTAAAGTTTTGAGGTGAGTCAAAAGGACCGTCTGTCAATTGAAATTCACTCGCTACGTATGCGTCTTGGTTCGGTTTGTTCTTCATTAAGTTGAACATCCCGAGCGCTCGAATGGTGTTGAATTGGCCATATTCAAGCGAAACCAAGCTCTCCTCAAGTTTCTCTTTAGTTTTAAGAGCTACGTAACCAGCCGTGTTGAAATTTCCTTTGTCAGCATAGTACGGTCCTTTGCCAAAATCAATGTCTTCAATGGTTTCTGGAATGATGAAATGCATGTCTGCATAACCTTGTCCGTGAGCGTGTGAAACCATATTTACGGGCATTCCATCCACAGAAATGGTTACGTCCGTTCCATGGTCAATATCGAAACCACGCAGGAAAATTTGCTCAGCTTTTCCGCCTCCAGCATGTTGGCCAATAACTAACCCAGGAATTTTCCTCAAAACTTCTTGAGACGAAACAACAGGGCTAATTGCCACATCTACATCTGTAATGCTGTTAATTGCTTTTACGCTGTGGCTAACCTCAACTTGTGCTAGTTCAAATGAGGACTCTGCCAGAATAATGTCCAGTTTATCTAGGTTGGCGACTATGAGAGTTGTGGGCATATAACTGATATGCGTAACAAGCAATGTGTCGCCAATATTTACATCGTCAATGCTGAAATTTCCTTTGCTATCTGAATGCGCATGAGCACCAGAATTGGTTGTGATATGCGCATTAGAAATGCGCATTTTGTTCTTAGAAACAACTATTCCGGAAAGAGACTGGCCAAATGAAATGGAGCTCGTGGCCAAAAGCCAAACAGCTACAAATATGGTTGCGACAAAATGAGAGCTCCTTAATTTTCTTTTGTTACAGCTAGCCATAAAGGGCGATAAACTTTAAGTGTCGGACAAAGCAGTGCTTCGCATGTTTTGCGTTCTGAGTTTGGAAAACACCATTCCCAAAACATACGTGCGACCAATAAACCACCAAAAGCTGTTTTCGTTCAGGTTTTGGTCAATTTTTTCGTTTACCTCTTCGTGTTTGGTTTTAAGCTTACTCCAATGAAGACCTGGAGCCATGTGATGCGCTGTATGGTATCCGTTGTTCAGTAAGAACGTGTTCAATCCCCAGCCAGTAAAGTTGCGGCAATTATTGTATTCAGATTTTTCATCGGTATGAATGTGCTGTACATAATTGAATATGAGAACTGAGAATAAGGACACCTGCTGCGGAATTACCACATAAATTAATGCGCTGTACCAATCAATAACAAAGGCGGCAATTAGCCATGTAAACAGGCTGGCAAGCTGAAGTGTTAAAAACCAAAATTTAGAACGGTCTTTTTTCCATTGAGAGAAGTAGTACGATTTAACCGCTGGTTGCTGATTTTTACCGCTTAGAGTAGGGTAGGTGATCAACGTAAGTAAGTTGTTCTTTTCTGTGTAACGCCAAGTTCTGGTATAATCTTTCTCAGTGTTTACGTGTACGTGATGGTTAATCATGTGTGTTGGAACCCACGCAAACACTGGAAATCCGTAGAAAACTGTTAACCAATTGTCTGTGAGGACATTAAGCCACTTATTCTTCCACATTGGAACATGTTTGTGGTTGTGAACCATAACGGATACCGCAACAGATAAATGGAGATATACCCCGTAGATTAGCCACCATAACGGGCTAGTCAAATTCTCTCCATTGGTCCATAAAACGACCAATAAAACGCTTGTTGTAATAATGTAAACAACAGACTGTAAATCGGCTTTTTCCTTTAACATTTTGCAAAAGTATTAAGTAAAACCGATTGTCTATTTGCTCTTTCTCAATGGAAGTAATAACCCCGACAAATTGAAGATTTCTCTCTTCCTAGAGTTGAATACACCGCTATCTGTTGCCATTACATCGCTTACAGAACAAAAGCTGGTGGGTATATGCTCGTTTACCAAACCAGTTATTTCTTGATTATTCTGTCTATTGAGAATGAGAAACACTTGTTTTACTGGTCCGGTAGCGCCTTCGCCATCAAAAACGGTGTAGCCTTGGTTTAACTTTTTCAATGCCGATAGAAAACCTTCTAAAGGCTGAGAAGTGATAATTCTAAGCTGATGTTTTCCTAGCGCTAATCGGTCTTCAATTTTAAAACCAATCATACTGCCAACGGTAAAGCCAAGTGCCCAAGCCAAATAACCAGCCCAGTTGTTAAGGTTTTGGATGATTTGTCCGATGGCAATAACCCAGAGTAAAACCTCTACGAAACCAACCAACCGTACTGCTTTTCGGTTGCCTCGGCTAATCATTACAATCCTAAGTGTTCCTAAGCTAGTATCAACTGTTCTTGCCAGAAAGATGATAAGAGGAAGAACTAGGTAATTGTGAAAGTCGAAATCCTCAAGCATTCAATAAGTGTTCATCTACAAACTCACGGACGCAGGCATTACCGCCATTTCTGCTCAGAATAACATCAGCTTTTGCCGCGATAACTTTTACAGCATCCGCAGGACAAGCAGAAAACCCAACAGCATCAAAAACTTGAGAATCGTTGATGTCATCTCCAACGTAAGCAACATTCTTAGTGGTGATTCCTAGTTCAGCGCACCATTCGTTAAGCACCTCAATTTTTGGTCGGGCGCCAACATAAACGCGGTTTACCTTAAGTGTTTTTGCCCTGTTCTGAATTATATGTTCTGTACTTCCCGAACTCAAAAAAGCCACTTCAATCCCATCTTTCTGAACCGTTTTTATGGCCATTCCATCCTTGGTATTGAACTTCTTGAATTGGTCACCAGATTCGGTATAGTACATGCCGCCATCGGTCATTACACCGTCAACATCAAGAACAAGGAATTTAATGTCTGGCTTCATTCGGTTTAGTTGTTTTTGTGGTCAAAGGGTGAAACTAAACATTGTCGATATAATTGCTTTCAGAAGCCGCAGGAAATCTCTTTTTGCTGGAGCGTTTTGATTTAGTCATTATGTCCGTATCGGCTAACAGGTGACGGATGATTAGAAACCATACAAATGGAATAATCCACACCATTATGGTATTTAAGCGTTTTTGTTCTCTGCCAAACCTTTTTGAAACCTTAATCAGTTTAGTGAAACGAATTGCACAGACCACATGGATAAAAGCCAAAATGGACAGAAACTTGATTAAAGCAAAACTCATCCTATCAAACTATTCGCTGGTCACTAATCACTAAATAATTTTTCTGCCAACAGCCGTGGCAATTGGTCTAAGCGTTTCAAGCAAATCAGAAAACTGATTATGGTCTAGTTGCTGAGAAGCATCGCTCTTTGCAACTTTCGGGTTTGGGTGAACTTCAACCAAAACGCCATCAATTCCCATTGCAACGCAAGCTCTAGCCAAATCAGGTACACCATAAGCGTAGCCCATTGCATGAGAAGGGTCAAGAATAATCGGGAAGTTCGTATGTTCTTTGAGGTAAGCAACGCCACATAAATCCAATGTAAATCTTGTTTTCGATTCAAAAGTTCTGATGCCTCTTTCGCAAAGCATTACCTGGTCGTTACCACCTGCTAAAATGAACTCAGATGCCTGAACGAATTCCTGTAATGTGGTTCCAAAACCGCGCTTAAGAAGAACAGGTTTTCTAGCCTGTCCGCACTTTTTAAGAATACCATGGTCGTACATAGATTTTGCGCCAATTTGAATGATGTCAGAATATTCAATGATGTCATCAATTTGCGTAGCATCTCGTACTTCGGTAATAATGTTGAGACCAAATTCTTCGCGCATTTTAGCGAGAAGTTTAAGGCCGTCTAAACCCATTCCCTGAAAACTGTAAGGAGACGTTCTTGGTTTGAACGCACCAGCACGCAGTGTGCTAATTTCTAGCTTCTTCATTAACTCAGCAGAAGAGCGAATTTGCTCCTCGCTTTCTACAGAACAAGGTCCGCCAATTACAACCGTGTGGTTAGTTGAACCGCCTAAAGTTGTGTTGCCAAAATTGATGGTTCTAGTCTCAGGTCGGTACTTTCTACTGCCCAGTTGTAGGTCGTTTGAGAAGGTGTAATTTTCCAAAGAGTGCTTCGCAACTTCTTCCGGAATATCTGTGTTTGACGATGAATCGATAAGCACAAAATGTCCTTCATCAAAAATGCAGAACGCCTTCATTTTTTCTGCCAAAACATGAGCCATTTGCTCGTTGACGTCCTTCTTCAGTTTAATAATCATGCTTCTCCTTTAATGAGGTCGTTAAATGTAATTGAGCCAACCAGATTTCCGTCATCGTTTACTACGGGAAGAAAGTTGATTGGAATTGACTGATTACGCACAAAACGTAAAAGTTGGGTAACCGTAAATGATTGATTTACAGTGATTGGTGTTGTGTTTATGAGCGATTCTGCGCTGAGCTGATTCAGGTTTTCGATGTTTTGAAGTAGCCCTTTTCTTACATCGGCATTACTCACAATTCCTTTCAGTTTTCCTTGGGAATTTACAACCGAAGTGAAGGCCATTTTAGAGTTTTCAATGCTCGATAGAACGGATTTTAAACTCAAGTCTGAATCTAAAACTTGTGGTGTTTCATCTAATCCAAGCATGAAATCTTCAACGCAATAATGCGATTCTGTTTCTCCATTTTTTAACCCCAGAACCGCACTTCCCACAGATTTTTGTGTGAACAAATAAGAGCCCGAAACAGCACAATGCACACCTAAATTTCTGAGGATAAAAGAGACTTCTGCGTTTACGCCACCATCAACATGAATTCTCTTTGATGGAAATAGTTTTCTGAATTCTCTTATTCGACTAAAGTTCTTTTTCTGAAAAACTCCTCCGCTTTTGCCCGGTTCTGTAGCCATTAAAAGCACAAAGTCACACTCAGATTCAAACTCTCCGAACACTTCTATTGGCGTGTTGGATGTAAGTGCCAAGCCAAGCTTGTTAAAACCAGCTTTGGGTAACTTCTGAGAGCCGTTCAAGTTCTCATACTGAATGGTGAGAAAATCAACTGGAGTTTCGTCTAGCAGTTTTTCGAACGAAGACGGGTTTTCCGTTATCAGATGCAAATCAATCGGAAGTTGAGAAATTTCTTGCGCCTTTTTGATGTCTGTAAAAACGGCAGGTTTCTCAATGCAATCAACATGAAGCATATCAATATGATGTGCCTCCAACTCTTGAATGGTTGCGGCCAAATCTTGCGATGAATCAGAATAAATAGAGGCCGAGATTTTCATTGCGGCCGCAAATATCGGATTATTTCTTCCCGCGTTTCTGCGGAACAAGTTCTTCTTTCTTGTCTTTGTTGAGATGCTTGAGCGCAATGCTTACCGGAATTCTCTTGCGCTTGTTGAAAGCGGTAACAAAACAATCCAGCAACCCGTCAGTTTTGAGCTTGTCGCGGTAAGCTTGCGCTTCTTCATAAGAAGCAAATTTACCTGCGGTGAGGATGGTTAAATCGTTCTCGTGCACTTCCTTTAATTTATCTACATCAAAGTAAAACTGACGCAGATTCTTAGGTAGCGTTTCTGCAAATGCACCAATCTGTACACGGAATTCAATCTTGCCTTTTAGCTCTGCATTAATGTTGTAATTGTTGAGCATAACTACTTCATCACCATAAACTTCTGGCTGGTTAATGTCAACGATAAATGCATCTGGATAACCATTGTTTTTTACTTCGTCTAAAAGTTCTTCTGCTTGAGAACGGAAAGTCAAATTCCCAATTACGTAGCGGTAAATTTTGTTCTCATCTTCATAAACACCAACATTTTTAAGACCAGGATAATCTGCTGTGTAAGTTGGGTTGATGGAGGCGCCAACCTGCACGCCATAAAGAATAGAGGAAGTGGTGTAATTCACTTCTCTTGTAACAACTTCAGGGTCGTCTGGCTGCATGGTCACCAACCTATCTTTTAAGTACGCTGATGAGTGCGTGTTGATGTAACTGCGAGTCTTTATTTCCTGAGCCATCCGCATTGGCTCATGGCAAAGCTCAATCCATTTCATGGCTTCTGTGGTGTAAAATGGATCTCCTTGAGAATAGACTTTTACAAACTGATTGTACCGTTCCATAGCTTTTTCACACTCCTTTAATCGGCTATAACCAATAACCAGGTAGTACCAGCAAAATTCTGGTTCTCCCATGCCAGGATCAAAATCGTTTTGGCTGTAGTCGTTAGCTGCTTTTTCTAGGTATTTCACGGCCTCCTTAATTCTAATTCCTTCCTTCATTAAGCACATTCCAAGGAAATAATTATGTGGCGCAGCAGTTGGGTCGGTTTTCATCAAACCTTCTAAAACAGGTATTGCATCTCGTGTTTTGTTCGAAGCAATAAGCAGTTTCGCTTCTTCTAAACGAGTTTCTTCAAACGCAAAGCTTTGGGAGCTTACAAAACCGAGTAAAAAAGAAAGAACGAGGATTGATTTAATCGTTTTCATCTGGAGTTATGTGTTTGTTCAATTTAACGGCATTTTTTGTTTTGCGCATGCGCATGTTCACCATTTCTACTAGGAGTGAAAATGCTACCGCGAAGTAGATGTACCCTTTAGGAACATGTTGCCCCATGGCATCTAGAATAAGCATGAAACCAATGAGAATTAAGAAGGCAAGTGCTAAAATTTGAAGCGTTGGATGTTTGTTGATGAAACGGCTAATTGCGCCTGCAAAAAGCATCATTACAATCATGGAAAGTATGACGGCCGCAATCATAATTACCACATGTTCTGTTAGGCCGATGGCGGTTAGAATAGAATCGAAACTAAAAACCATATCGAGTGCCACGATTTGAACCAACGCAGCTGCCATGGTCATTGTGGCTTTGCCGCCTTTGGTATCCTTATCGGCATTAACGCCTTCTAGTTTATGATGTATTTCGGAAACACTTTTACCCAATAAGAACAATCCGCCAGCAAAAAGTATAAGATCTCTACCGCTAAATGGATGGTCGAAAATGTGAAAAAGTGGTTCCGAAAAACCGATAATCCAAGTAATTCCTAGGAGTAAGCCAACCCTAAAAATCAAGGCTAAAGCAAGTCCAATTGTTCGGCCCTTGCTCTGCTGACTCTCAGGCAACTTGTCGGTTACAATTGAGATGAAAATGATGTTGTCAATTCCTAGAACGATTTCTAAGAAAGTAAGCGTGAGTAACGCTATCCAAGTTTCGGACTGCATGAAAATTTCCATGCAATGAAGGTAGATTCAGATATGAGGGTTTAACAGCGGCTGTTTAGCTCTTTGCTGACAAGCGAGTGTTAATTATCAACAAGTCTAAATCCAAGGAGGCGTAGAGTTATCTTTCGGCCAATGAAATCCTTTTTAGATCAACTGGCTGCGCAGGTCCTGAAAAGCGGCAAAACCGATTTTTCAAACCTCTGTATTGTTTTGCCAAACCGTAGAGCAGGAGTGTTCCTTCGGGATGCACTTTCTAAACAAGGCGATAGGGCAATTTGGGCGCCCAAAATTCTATCAATAGAAGATTTCATTTTTGAATTGTCTGGCTATGTTAAGGTTGATCAGATAAGTCTGCTTTTTACGTTTTATGAGGTTTATAAAAAGCACGTTTCTGAACCACAGCCGCTAGAAATGTTTGCCAATTGGGCCACAACCTTTTTGTCGGACATAAACGAGGTTGATATTAATCTAGTTGATGCTGAGGATATTTTTAATCAGTTAACGTCTGTAGAACGAATTGCCAAATGGAATCCAGATGGTTCTGAAGCAACGGATTTGCAGAAAAGGCACATCAAATTTGTTGAGTCTTTCTCAGGTCTTTATTCAGCGGTAAAAGAGCAACTTGAAAGCGAGAATAAAGCCTACCAAGGAATGGCTTTTAGGAAGCTAGCCGAAAGCGCAGAGTTGGTTTTGAAGCAATGCGAATGGGATAGCGTTTGGTTTGCTGGCTTCAATGCTTTAACCGTTTCTGAAGAAGCAATAATTCAAACCTTTAGCGAGAATGAAACTGCCCAAGTATTCTGGGATATGGATGAGTTTTATGCCAACGATTCCATCCACGAAGCGGGGTTTTATATTCGAAAATATCAGCAGGGAAGAGGGAGGTTAAAGCTTGACTCTGATATTAACTGGAATCAAAATCATCTTACAACCGAACCCAAAGAAATTCATGTAGTTGCTGCGCAACGAAGTGTTGCTCAGGCAGAAGCTGCAGCATCTATTCTGAGTAAAAAGCTAGAAGGTTCTGAGTCTGATACATTGTCTAATACGGCAGTTGTACTGAATGATGAGAAAGTACTAGTTCCACTTTTGAGCAATTTGCCAACGCAGCTAACAGGTGTAAACATTACCATGGGCTACGGTTTGCGCTATTCGCAATCGGTGGTATTTCTCGATAAGGTTTTTCAACTCTACAGTTCGTTAAGCACGGATGGTGAGTTTTATCACAAGCATCTAATGTCGGTACTAACAGATGGCATTTACCTTTCTGTAGCTAAAGCCGATGTTTCTCAGGTTAAGAAAACCCTTGTTTCGCAGAAGAAAGTTTATCTGCGCAGAGAAGATTTGTCCAATTCAGAATTTGACAAAGTTCTCTTCGGATTGACAGATGTTTCTGTTGCTTCATTCCTAGAACACCTTAAAAAAGTTGTGGCGTTTATTCGTACAGCTTGGACGGGAAGTAGCCACATTCTCGAACTCAAATACTTGAGCTTGCTAGAAAGAATGCTGGTGAGGTTAACAGATTTACAAAGTGAATTTGGTGGAGTAGACTCTCTTAAAACGTTACAAGTTTTCTGGCGGCAGCTTACCAATAATCAAACTCTAGATTTTGTTGGAGAACCAATTGGTGGCTTGCAGATTATGGGTATGCTAGAAACTCGAAATCTCGATTTTGAGGAGTTAATTATTCTTGGTGTAAACGAAGGAAGTTTGCCGTCAAACGCGCATACGCCATCCAATTTTACGTTTGATGTGAGGCGCGTTTTTGGATTGGCTTGTCAGAATGAAAGAGACGCGGTTACCGCATATCACTTTTACAGATTGATACAGCGAGCTAAGAAAGTTTACCTCATTTATGATCAAGACACAACTTCTTTTGGCGGGGGCGAGGTGAGCAGATATGTTCAGCAATTGCAGAATGAAGCTCCACCAAACATCAGCATAAAAACTTGGGGTGTTGAGCAAAAATTACCGAAGTCAGAATCGGTGCATGAAATTTCCATCCCAAAAGGAAAAGAGGAAATTGATAAGCTGGTTGAGTTGGGTAAACGAGGTTTTTCGCCATCGGCATTAAACACGTATCGGTCTTGCTCACTCAAATTTTACTTCCGTTATGTTGCTGGTTTTAAGGAAGAAAACATTCTCAACGAAGATGTCGACCATGCAACGTTTGGTACCGCAGTGCACGATACGTTAGACAATTTGTATCAACCTACAATTGGTAAAGTGTTAAGTGAGGATGATTTGAACTTAATGCGAACACAAATGGAAGCAGAGCTTACGAGACAATTTGCGGTTCAGG
>JBMYXX010000064.1:0-11841 GCA_049608805.1 Flavobacteriales bacterium
GACTCTGAATTCTTGTAAAAGGTTTCCCCTACTCCAATCTGAACAGGCACAGAAAGTGTCCAGTCATCCTCCTCATAAAAACTGTAATCTATGTAACCCGTAACGTACCTAAGACGTGGTGATGCTGTTGGGTCTGTAAGTCCAAAATCGGATGGCTTGTAAAGGCTAGAATTAATGTTGGTCAGCGTCCAGTAGTAGCCAATTCCGCACCTAACGGGAAACTTAAACTCAAAACCAGCCCGCACTCCCAACATGGTAACGTGGTGCGTTTGCACAAACGAATTCCGGGTTTCAGCCTTCACCAAAAACTTAACCTTTTTGTTTTCGCGCTGTTGTCCAGAAGAAGAAAAAATGGAAAAAAGAAAAATGGAAAAAGGGACTAGAAACCGCAATGAGATTGCCGTTGTGCTTCGATCAAAGCTCAAATCAACGTGCCAACTCTCCCCCTGAAAAGGGGGAGTACCGCGTAGCGGGGAGGGGGTTATACCCGAAAATGAGGAGGGGTCTCTTAAGTTTGATATGTAAGAAGGAAAGTTCACGGCAAAAAAAATGTCCTTAAGTATTTAAGGACATTTTCAATTCAATTATTGTGCAATCAATGGATATCATCTTCACCAGGTTGAAGTGGTGTAGTCTGAGGAATGAAGTCGTCATCAGCCCCAGGCTTACTGTAATCGTACGCCCATCTATGAACTTCAGGAATTGGTCCGTCCCAGTTTCCATGTCCTGGATTAATTGGTGTAGTCCACTCAAGAGCATTAGATCTCCATGGGTTTGCGCTTGCTTTATTCCCTCTAAAAATACTGTAGAAGAAGTTGAAGAAGAAAATACACTGTGCAAGACCACCAAGGAATGCGAACATACTGATACTCACATTAATGTCTTGAAGCGCATCGAACAATGGAAATGCTTCGTTACTGTAGTATCTTCTTGGCACACCGGCAAGACCAATAAAGTGCATTGGGAAGAATACTCCGTAAACCGAGATAATGGTTAACCAGAAGTGAGCGTAACCCAGCTTCTTGTTCATCATTCTACCGTACATTTTAGGGAACCAATGGTAAACCCCTGCAAACATTCCGAAGATGGCCGAAGCTCCCATCACAATATGGAAGTGAGCAACTACGAAATACGTATCGTGTACGTTGATGTCCAATGCAGAATCACCAAGGATAATTCCTGTAAGACCACCAGTTACAAATGTGGATACCAAACCAATGGCAAACATCATTGCTGGTGTATAAACAATATTTCCTTTCCATAGGGTGGTTAGATAGTTAAACACCTTTACTGCCGATGGAATAGCTACCAACAGTGTAGTAAACGTAAATACCGAACCTAGGAATGGGTTCATACCAGTTACAAACATGTGGTGTCCCCAAACAATAAACGATAAGAAAGCAATTGCCATAATAGAACCAACCATCGCTTTGTAACCGAAAATTGGTTTTCGAGAGTTGGTTGCAATAATTTCTGAAGAGATACCGAGAGCTGGTAACAGAATAATGTAAACTTCTGGGTGACCTAAGAACCAGAAAAGGTGCTCATACAAAATAGGGCTACCACCTGTATGCTCTAGGGCCTGTCCGCCAATAAAGATGTCTGATAAGTAGAAACTCGTTCCGAAGCTTCGGTCAAAAATTAAAAGTAACGCTGCAGATAACAGAACCGGGAATGAAAGCAGTCCCAAAATGGCCGTAGTTAACGTTGACCACATGGTAAGTGGCATACGAAACATAGACATTCCTTTCGTTCTCATATTCACAATGGTTACAATGTAATTGATACCACCAAGCAAAGACGAGACAATGAATAACGCAATACTAACTAACCATAAAGTCATACCTAAACCAGAACCTGGCATGGCCTGAGGCAATGCACTCAAAGGTGGGTAAATAGTCCATCCACCAGAAGCTGGGCCTGTTTCTATAAACAGAGATGATAGCATAACTAATGATGACGCAAGGAAGAACCAGTACGACAGCATGTTCATAAAACCAGATGCCATATCTCTTGCTCCTATCTGAAGTGGAATAAGTAGGTTGGCGAACGTACCAGAAAGGCCACCGGTAAGTACCATAAACACAATAATTGTACCGTGAATAGTAACTAGTGCCAAATACATATTAGGGTCTAAAACACCACCCTCGGCCCACTTGTTTCCTAATATTGTTTCCAATATTCCAAACGACTCACCTGGCCAACCTAATTGCAATCGGAAAAGCATTGACATGCCCATTCCAATAAAGCCCATTACCATTGCAGTAATCAGGAACTGCTTTGCAATCATCTTATGATCCTGACTGAACACATAATGTGTCCAGAAATCAGGTTTACCATGATGATGGTGCCCTAGGTCTGAATGTTCCGCGTGATCTGACATCTTAATCCTTTATAAATACTAGTGAGGGTCAGCTTGCGCTGGCTCGTGTTCGTCTTCGTTATGCTCTTCACCCTCATGGCTCTCTCCTCCGTGGTCTTCAACCACCTCAGCCACTACCATAGGTGTTTCGTCTTCAGCTGCCGCAAAGGTTTCTCCTAACGTCTTCTTATCCGCCAGCCAAGCATCGTAATCCTCCTGAGATTCTACAATAATATCCATTTGCATATTGTAATGCGCTGCACCACAAATTTTGTTGCAAAGCAAAATGTAGTTGAACTCATCGTTGCCAGTAATCTCGCGCATCTCTTTTGTGGTTGTCTTAGGAACCATGTGCAGCTGAGTGGTCATACCAGGAACACAGTTCATCTGTGCCCTAAAGTGCGGCATGTAGGCACTATGCAATACATCTCTAGAATGGAATTTGAAAACCACCGACTTTCCTACCGGCAGGTGCATCTCTCCTCTTACAATTTTATCATCGGCAGAAGCGCCATCCTCCATACTAACCCCTAATGGGTTTTCAGATGTAATAAGTCTATAACCAGATTTACCTAGAACGTTGTCCTCTCCAGAATACCTAGCAGACCAATCAAACTGTTTAGCGTATAATTCAATTTCAATTGAATCATCCGGTGCCGGACTGGTGATCTCATGCCAAATACTTAACCCATATACGATTAGCGTAGTTAATACCATTGTTGGAATAACTGTCCATATCATCTCAAGTTTGGTACTGTGTGCAAAGAAAGTAGCAGTTCGTTCCTTTCGGTAATAATACTTGTAGGTGAATACCAACAATAAAATGTGAACCAAAAAGAATGCGGGTCCAATAACCATCCAAGTAATGTTCATCAACTTATCAGTTGATTCTCCATGTACTGAAGCAGATACTGGTAGTGTCAATTCTCCCCAAGTAACAATTGCATACACTACAAAAGACAGGTACGCAGCAATACCAACAAGAAGCATTGTTGCTTGCGTTTTATTATCTGAGGCGGTTACCTTGGAGTGGTCTTCACCTTTAAGGTCGGCACTAAGTTCAAAGACTCGTACCACTTTCGCCAAAACTAGAATGGCGAGGATTATAACTATTGCGATAAGCAGATTAATCATTTCTCAGTTCTTGATACAGAATTCTTAAGCAGCTGATTATACGTGATGATGTTTCGCCTCATCTAAGTACGGGTGGTTTTTAGCAACCAACGGAGCCTTAGACAGTGAGCGATGAACAACAAATAAGAACATTCCAAGGAAGCCTAAGAACATTCCAATTTCCAAAATTCCTATTCCCCAATCAGCTTTAACCGAACCAGGCATTACCATTTGAAACACATCTAACCAATGACCAAAAATGATGATTACACCAGCAATTGTCATCATGTTATAGTTTCTTTTAGCAGCCTTATCCATTAGCAATAGCATTGGTAATGCCAAGTTTAAGATTGGCAACGCTCCCCAAACTACAATGTAGTTTTCCCATCTATCAATGAAGTAAGTTACTTCCTCAGGAATGTTGGCAAACCAAATTAGCATGAATTGAGAGAACCATAGGTAGCCCCAGAATACAGATGCTCCAAACATAAACTTACCTAAGTCTTGGATGTGCTCTTCGTTAATGTCTGGGAGGTAACCGTTTCTTTTAAGACCAATAACAATCAGTGCAAACATGGTAATTCCACTAACAAACATGGTGGAGAAATTGTACCAGCCAAAAAGTGTACTAAACCAATGTGTGTCAATAGACATCATCCAATCCCAAGAAGAGGTTGAAGATGTGACTCCGTAAAACACAAGGAATGCTGCAGCAAAACCGTAGTTTCTTTTGTGAATAGCAACACCCCCCTCTAACTCTTCTTTAAGAGATTGCTTTCTAAAGAACATGGTAAAAGCAATCCAAATAAAGATGTAAGCAGCTGATCTAGCAAAGAAAAACGGCTCGTTTAAGTAAGCTGTTTTACCAGCAATAATAGAATCGTAATGCGGGTCTCCAACAGTTGTTAAAGCCGGGTCCATCCAGTGGTAAATGTGGTGTAAACCAATGCTATGGCTACCAGAGATAAGAACAATGAACAGGATTGGGCCTCCAACTAATAGAAATTGAGACACTGCCTCTGGAATTCTTTTAAAACCTGAAGACCAACCTGCTTCAGACACATACTGGATAGCCATCCATAGTGTACCCATAAGCGCAATACCTACAAAGAAGTACGAATTAACCAACAAGTTGGCCCAAATTCGCTGTCCTGGCGTGTGATCAACAAAAACCGCGAACAGTATAGACAGGATACCAACGGCTACTAAACCGAGAGTTAAATTCCTTGTGCTTGATTTGAATGTATAATCCATTACTGGCTACTGTTTCTCTATTTCAATTATAGCTTTTGAAGCTCTTGGATATAATGAATAACCTTCCACCGCTCTTCTTTAGTAAGTTGAGATGCGTGTGAACCCATCAAACCTTTACCGTAAGTAATTGTGTGAAACATTTTTCCTACTGAAAGTTCTTTTAGCTGCGGAGAAGAATAAGACGGTGGTGGTGGGAACTTTTCGATTTGAACAAGCTGTCCATCTCCTTTTCCTTCTTTACCATGGCAATGCATGCACATCTTTTCAAAAATCACTTTTCCCTCAGCAACAACCTCGTCAGATTTTTCGATTGGGTTGGTTAGCCCCTCACCTGCAGCCAAATAACCATCTAGGCTCTCTTCATAAGCGTACGGCAAAGCATTAATAATGCTAGCAGAAGCTGGCCACTCTCCTCTTGAGATTGTTCCTGCAACTGGCAGTTGCGCAGTCATACTATCCTTAAAAACAGGGTTAGTACTGTACGTTTCGTAAGATGGGGAACGGTACATGTCTGGCATATACTCTACACCAGGACTATTTGGGTCTTTAGTACAAGAACTCATCAGCATGGTAATGCAAACCAATGCAGCTCCTACAAGCGAGATGTTGTATTTCAATGCCTTGTTCATTTTTGACTTATTTCCTCTGCTCCAGTTTCTTTCAAGATTGCTTCAATCTCTTCTCCGCTCACTCCGTTTTCATTAAGATCAATCTGAATCAAAAATTTGTCGTCAGTCGTTCTTAAGTCTGGGTTCCAGTTTTTCTTCCCTGGGTAAATTGTATTTCTGATGAAATATGTAACACACATACCATGCGCGGCACAGAATACAGTCATCTCAAACGTTACTGGGATAAACGCTGGCAAGTTCTCTAGTAATGAGAAGTTTGGTTTACCACCAATGTTCATTGGCCAATCCATAATTAGAGTGAACCAAAACATAAATAGCGCAAGAGACATTCCGCAAAGTCCATAGATGAACCCAGCTATATGCAAACGCGTTGGTGGAACTCCGATAATTGGGTCAATTCCGTGGATTGGAAACGGAGAGAATACATCTTTAATATGCACCCCTTTTGCAACAAGTGCTTTAGCAGATGTTTTCAACACCTCCTCATCTCCAAACAGACCATGTATTTCTTTAGTGCTCGTCATAATCAGTCTGAATTATTTCTTGTATTGAGATCCAGTTGATTTCAAAATAGACTTCACTTCTGCAATTGGTAGCACAGGGAAGGTTCGTGCATACAGCAAAAAGAAGGTAAAAAAGATTCCAATCGTTCCAACAAAAATCCCCACATCTACCCAGCTAGGATAGAACATAGACCAACTTGAAGGCAAATAATCTCTGTGTAATGATGTAACGATAATTACAAATCGCTCAAACCACATACCTATGTTCACAATAATTGAAAGAATAAATGTGAATGTGATATTTCTTCTCAACTTCTTAGACCAAAACAATTGAGGACTAATAACATTGCAACTCATCATTGCCCAATAAGCCCACCAGTACGGACCAGAAGCCCTGTTCAAGAAAGCGTACTGTTCGTAAGCAACCCCAGAATACCAAGACATAAACAGCTCAGTAATGTAAGCCACACCTACAATTGAACCTGTAAGCATGATAATCTTATTCATCAACTCAATGTGATTGAGTGTAATGTATTCTTCTAGATTAACCACCTTACGCATTACTAACATTAGGGTAAGAACCATTGCAAACCCTGAGAAAATTGCTCCAGCAACAAAGTATGGTGGAAAGATGGTGGTGTGCCAACCTGGGATTACCGATGTGGCAAAATCCATTGATACAATAGTGTGTACAGAAAGTACAAGTGGTGTTGCTAGTCCTGCAAGTACCAATGAAATTTCTTCAAATCGGTGCCAAGCTCTTGCATTACCACTCCATCCAAATGACATGATTGAGTAAACAGCTTGAGAAATAGGTCTTGAAGCTTTCTCCATTCTATCTCTAATGGTCGCAAAATCTGGAATCAAACCGATATACCAGAATACTAACGATACACTGAAGTAAGTTGAGATTGCAAAAACGTCCCAAAGAAGTGGTGAGTTAAAGTTTACCCAAAGTGACCCAAATTGGTTTGGCAATGGAAGCACCCAATATGCCATCCAAATACGCCCCATGTGAATACCTGGAAAAAGTGCTGCACAGATTACCGCAAAAATCGTCATCGCCTCTGCAGAACGGTTAATGGCCATTCTCCATTTCTGACGAAACAAAAGAAGTACTGCTGAAATTAGTGTTCCTGCGTGTCCTATACCAACCCACCAAACGAAGTTGGTAATATCCCAAGCCCACTCAACGGTCTTGTTCAAACCCCAAGTTCCAATTCCAACACCAATAGTGTACATAATGCAACCAACACCCCAAAGCATTGCGGTTAATGCAATGGCAAATGCAATCCACCATTGTTTGTTGGCTCTACCTTCAATAGGTTTTGCTATGTCATTGGAAATATCGTGATAGGATTTATCTCCTAAAACTAATGGTTCCCTTATCCAAGCTTCTTGACTCGACATTTCTTGCTTTGGTCTTTATTAAGCTTCGTTAACTTCTACGTTTCGCACCTTGGTCATGTAGTAAACGTTCGGTTGAACTCCTACTTCTTCTAAAAGGTGATAACTTCTTTCATCTTTTGCATTTCCTGCAACCCAACTCTCTTTGTCGTTAAGGTCTCCGAATACAATTGCATTCGTTGGACATGCTTCTGCACATGCACTCTGTACTTCTTCGTCTGCTACTTTTCTTCCAGCCTTTTTAGCTTTCAATTTAGCAGCCTGAATTCCTTGTACACAGAAGCTGCATTTCTCCATAACTCCACGATCTCTAACCACAACATCTGGGTTAAGTACCATTCTACCCAAGTCATCGTTAGCTGGGTTTTTAGAGAAATCTTGACTTCCATTATGATACTGGAACCAGTTAAATCGTCTCACTTTGTAAGGACAGTTGTTTGCACAATACCTAGTTCCGATACATCGGTTATAGGTCATCATGTTTAATCCTTCATCACTGTGAGTAGTTGCAGCAACCGGACAAACTGTCTCGCAAGGAGCGTGATTACAATGCTGACACATTACTGGTTGGTAAGCAACCTGAGGTGCCTCAGCTGCAGCCTCCATTAATGTAAACTTATCAATGGCACTAATACCTTCCGCTTCAGCCTTTTCTGGCGTCATATCAGAAGAATAATATCTATCGATACGCAACCAGTGCATATCTCTACCTCTCCTTACTTCTTCTTTTCCTACTACAGGAACGTTATTCTCTGCACCACAACCTGTAACACATGCACCGCAACCGATACACTTGTTCAAGTCAACAGACATTCCCCATCTGTGTCCACTTCCAATTGCATGGTCATCCCAAAGGTTAACCTGAGCTGGCGGCAAATAAGGATTATGTGCCGAGTGTCCTGATTCTGCGTGAGCTTCTTCTTTATGTCCGTGACCGTGGTCATCGCCATGTTCTGCTCCATGAGAATCCTCTTCATGGCTTCCACCTGCGCTACTTACATATAACGTAAAGTCTGGGTTTCCAGCTTTCGGGTCTTGCTTGTATTCTTCAAGTGTAGTTTCCTTAAGAATTGCATCTCTACCCATCAAAGTATGATGAGACTGAGTTTGAGCAATTTCGTGAGTTCCTTCTGCTTTAGCTATGCTAACCGCACCTACAGTAAAAGAACCACCAGCCAATGCAAAAGCATTAACACCAATTTCATCTCCACATTTACCAGCAGCAGTTCTACCGTAACCAACAGCTAATCCTATTGTACCAGCTTTCTGACCTGGAGAAGGATAAACTGGAGCAGTGATTTCTACACCGTTAACGGATACTGTAGCCAAATTGGCCATAAAATCTCCTCGCTCTAATCTACTGTAACCACCAGCAATCATATCAGAAGCTGACATAGTAATGTAGTTGTCCCAAGTAACTCGAGAAACAGGATCTGGAAGCTCTTGCAACCAAGGGTTGTTAGCATAAGAACCATCACCCATACCTGCTTTCACATACAGTTCAAGTTCGAAATCGCCTGCGGCAACTTTCTTAATTGAACCAGCAGCAGCAGCAACGTCTCCTGCAAATTCTACAGCAGTTGCCTCAGATTCAGCATCAAACACTCCGTTGAATAACGCGGTATTGAAGAAATCTGAGAATAACATTTCGGCATTTGAACTAGCCGTATGTATTTCAGCCCAATTGGACTTAATGTAATCGTAGTAATTAGAATCGTTTCCAGCCCACTTCAACAAAGACTCTTGAAATTGTCTTGTCTTGAATAATGGCTGAATGGTAGGCTGTGTCAAGCTATAGCTTCCAGCTTTAGCTTCAGAATCGTTCCAGCTTTCTAGGTAATGATTGTCTGGGCACAAATATGTAACACCAGCAGCTGTTTCGTCAATTCTATCAGCAAACGAAACTGTTAAACCAACTTTTCCAAGTCCAGAATTGAACTTAGCAGCATCTCCGTAAGAGTAGCTAGGGTTTACACCATGAACAAGTAAAGCCTGAACTTTACCTGCATTCATATCTGCAACCAACTGATCCATTTCTGAATCAACACCAGCTTTAACGTAAAGTGGTTTAGCAATATCTAGCGTAGTTCCGTAATTGCCCAACATATGGTTGATGGCATTTACAAGGGCCTGAACTCCTGCATCGTTAGAGTTTGAAACAACAATTCCTTTTCCTTTAGCTGCAACTAATTCTTTAGCTGCTTTAGAAATAGAATCTGAATAAGCTGAAGCACCACCAGAAACCGTATTTCCACCAGCAGCTTTTGCAACCTCATTATATAACGCCACAACGGCATCTGCACTTTCAGATGGCTTAATTGCAACTCTAACATCCGCGTTACTACCAGTAAGAGACATATTAGACTCAAACTGGAAATGACGAGACATCTTTCCTCCTTTCGGATCGCGCATTTTTCCGTAACCAACTGCGTTTGCAGCCCCATTAGGGAAGCCAGCTAAGAAATCAGCACCAAAACTCACTACTACATCTGCAGCAGCAAAATTATACTCAGGTAAAGCACGGACACCAAAGCAAGTTTCGTTTGCTTCTAATGCACCAGAAGCAGAAATTGCATCGTACTGTACGTGCTGAACTCCTTCTCCGTAGGTAGTCTTAAATTCTTCAATTGCCTTCTTAGTAGAAGGGCTAATAATGGTCTCTGTAAGAATTACAATGTTTCCTGCAGCAGAACCAATTTCTTCAAGCTTCTTAGAAATATCAGCATCAACCGTTGACCAGTCAGAAGCCTCACCACCTTTCATTGGTCCAGCAGCTCTAGCTGAGTCATAAAGACCAAGAACAGACGAGTTAATTCTTGCGTTTACCGCTCCACCTGTAAGTTTAGAATTCTTGTTTCCTACAACTTTAATCGGACGACCTTCTCTTGTTTTAACAAGAATACTGGCATAATCCGTTCCATCAAAGAAAGTAGAAGCGTAATAACTAGGAACTCCAGGAGTAACATCTTCTGGCTTGTTCAAGTAAGGAATAGCCTTGTTAACTGGCGTTTCGCAGGCCGCCATGGTTGCAGCGCCAACACTAAAACCTAGAAACTTCAAGAAGTCTCTACGCTTGGTTTTTCCTTCGTCTAGATTTTCGCTTTCGAGCAAATGCTCTGCTGAGGTTTCAGGAGTAAACTCATTCGCAGCACTTTCCTGAAACTCAGGTGTGTTGTGAAGCTGATCTAGCCCTGTCCAATATTTTTTGGTTTTGCTCATGTTAGAGGCTTTTCCAAAAATCTTTATTCGTTATTAATAATGACACTTTGCACATTCAAGCCCACCAATACGCTCAACAGTAACTGGGTTACCATCATGCCATGCTGGCGTTCTCTCGTGTAGGTCTTCGTAATATTCATTGTTCGCCACCTGAACAGATGTAGTTCTGTGACACTCAACACACCACCCCATTGTTAGAGGCGAATGCTGCTCTGCAACCCCCATCTCTTCAACTTCTCCGTGACATTGCTGACACTCAATCTTACCAACAACTACGTGCTGAGAGTGATTGAAATATGCTAAATCAGGAAGGTTATGAACTCTAACCCACTCAACCGGAGTTGGGTTATCGCCATACTTCTTGGTGTCTGGATTATAATCTAGTGCTGCGTAGATTTTAGCAATCTCTTCTGTTCCGCTTGGCCCTTCTTGCACGTAGGTATGACAATTCATACACACATTAAGAGATGGAATACCAGCAGTTTTTCCTTTCTCAGCACTTGTGTGACAATACACACAGTTAATTCCGTTCTGACCTGCATGAATTTTGTGAGAGAATGCAATTGGCTGCTCTGGCTTATATCCTTGATACACGCCAATTTCCATCAACTCAACCGCTCCCCATCTTAAGAAGGCCAATGTGCAAACAAGAAGAAAAACCCCTGTCCAACCACGATGCATATTCATCCAATGCGTAATTGAACCCCAAGCTCCGCGTTCAACCGGAGCATCTTCTCCCGTTTTCTCACTAACAAGCGTAGTTAAAGAACGTCTTACACTACTCAGTATCACAACCAAAACAAGAAGCAAACCAGCAATAGCAAGAAGAACGTTTCTTAGAACGTTTTCATCCAATACTCCTGCAGCAGGACCTTCTGTTAAAACAGCAGCTTCCTCAACAACTTCTTTTACTGGCGGATTCTTAACATAATCAAGAATGGCGAGAATCTGCTCATCTTCTAGATAACCGAAATCGGTCATCATACTTGGGTCTGCGTCTTTTATAGAGTTTGCATACTCATCTCCACTAGCAATTAATGCAGCAGGTCCTTTAACCCACTTAATAATCCACTCGCGGTCTGGAGCACGGTCTTCAATCCCAGCCAAACCAGGGCCGACCATTTTCTTGTCGTCAATACGGTGACAAGTAGCACAGTTTTGCTTAAAAAGCTTTTCCCCATCCTGCGCATTAGCACCGAACACGGAGAGCATAAGTAGGGAAGAAAATAGAATTGAAGCTAATCTCATTGAGCTACTTCCATTTAATATTTTATCGTTCACCAACGCCTTGATTTAGTTCACTTTTAACAGCTTTTTGAGGCTGTTTTTGGCTGACGCAAAAATAGTATTCAAA
>JBMYXX010000065.1:0-11838 GCA_049608805.1 Flavobacteriales bacterium
CCGCTATTTTTTCATCATTTTTAGTTGAATTAAACCATTTTCGTGCGGTCTGAATTCATTTTTTTAATCGAACTCAGGTTATTTAAAAGTAGCCCCGTTACTTTGCAGTCCTTTTTAGAAATTATGAGCACACAGGAAGAAATTATTGCAAGGGTTGAAGAATTACTGGAACTCCCAGTTGAAGAAACCATGCGAGAAGCCAGCGATTTGAAGTCAGCATTCTATGCTTTGAACCACCAAAAGTTGGAACAACAGAAGTTAGAGCACCGAGAATTAGGCGCTAAAATGGAAGATTTTGTTCCTGTGGCAAATCCCTTAGAGGAAACATTCAAGGAGCTTTTTAGCAAGTACCGAGATAAGAAAGCGAAGCACATTCATCAAAAGGAAGAGGCGGAAAAGAAAAACTACAAGGAGAAATCTGAAGTGCTTACCGGCTTGAAGGAGTTGATTGATAACGAAGAAAACATCGGCAAAAGCTTTGACCGATTTAAGGACTTCCAGGATAAATGGCGTTCAATTGGACCAGTTCCTAAAGAAAAAGCCACCGACCTCAACAAGAATTACAAGAATGAGGTTGACCGTTTTTACTACAACATCACCATTAACAAGGAGCTAAAAGAATACGATTTAGCTAAGAATTTAGAGATAAGAGACACGATTGTAAAGAAGCTTGAAGAGCTGCAATCTGTTGAGAAAATCAAGGATATTGAACTCATCCTTGGAGCTGCAAAAGAAGAATGGGAAGAGGCAGGTCCAGTAAAACCTGAGGTTTTTCAGGAGTTGCGAGAAAGGTATTACGAAGCGGTAAGAACGCTGCACAAGAAAATCCAAGATTTTTATTCTGCCCGAAAGGACACCATGCAAGCCAATTTAGAGGCAAAGCAGGCGATGGTTGCCAAGGTGCAAGAGTTAGCTGCTGCAGAGTATTCTTCGCCCGGAAAGTGGAACAAAGTAACCGAAGAGGTTTTTAAACTTAGAGATGAGTGGAAAACGATTGGTCTTGTGGAGCGAAAGCTAAACAACAAAGTTTGGGAAGAATTTAAGGCTGCACAAGATGTTTTTTTCGATAAAAAGAAAGCTTTTTTAGGTGAGGCAAGAGAAGGTTTTAAGGAGAACAAAGACAAGAAAGTAAAGCTGATTGAAAGAGCTGAGGCGCTTAAAGACAGCACCGAGTGGAAGGATACAACCGAGAAGTTTAAGCGACTGCAAAGCGATTGGAAACGGATTGGTTCTGCTGGTCAGCGAGACGAAAACAAGCTTTGGAATAAGTTCCGAGGAATTTGTGATGACTTCTTTAATGCCAAAAAAGCTTGGTTTGATGGAATGGATGATCGCCATGCGGCAAACCTAACTGCAAAAGAAGCGCTACTCGCAGAAATGGGTAAAACCAAATTAGGCGAGGATAAAGATGCTGGACTGGCCGTAATTAAAGAGATTGCCGCAAAGTGGGCCGCAATTGATCACGTTCCGAAGAAAGATGTAAAACGTATTGCTACAGAATACGATAAGGCCGTTGATAAGCTTTATGCCCAGCTTAAAATGGACAAAGGTCAGGTGGAGAAGGTTCGGTTTAAGAACAAAATAGAGCGTATGTCCGAAGGCAAACAAGGCGCTGATCAACTTCAAAAAGAGCAACAATATTTGCGCAAGAAGTTGAGCGAGAAGAAGGATGAGCTGATGAAGTACGAGAACAATATGGCATTTTTCGCAAACGCTAAACCAGATAACCCGTTATTGGTCAGTGCTCAGCAAAACATAGAAGGGCTCAAAAAAGAAGTGGAGTCTTTCGAAGAAAAACTAAAGATGTTGAAGGTATCTCAGCGGAAGCTGGCCTAAGACCACCTGGTCTCTCGCCAGTTTCTTTGCTGATGTGGCTTTAGGAAAGTCCAAGCTACAATTCGGCTACTTTTATTTCCTTGTCCCATTGGGATGGTTTTTACCTCAAATGCATCTGCCGCATTTAGTGCTCCGTAAATCGCTTTTAAGTTCGATTGTTTAGAAACAAGCGTAGAAAACCAGAATACCGAGGTAGAGAATTTCTTACTCTCATGAATCAGGTTTCTGATGAATTTCTTCTCGCCACCATCGCACCAAAGCTCACCATTACTCCCTCCAAAATTCTTAACCGTTTTGGTTGGTTTCTGAAGTTTTAAGTTTCGGAGTTTTCTGTTCGTTCCTGCTTTCGCTTCTTCCTCAGAAGAATGAAATGGCGGATTACAAATGGTCAAATCAACCCGGTCTTCAACCCTAATTGCTCCATATAAAACATCCTTTGGGTTTTGTTGCAACCGAATTTCAACCTTATCGCTTAAAACAGAATTTTGCTCTACTATTGATTTAGAGTTGTTTACCGCAACTGGGTCAATATCAGTTCCAAGAAAGGACCAATCATATTCTACAGTTCCGAGCATGGGGTAAATGCAATTGGCCCCAACGCCAATGTCTAAAACGTGCACATGTTGGCCTGTTGGAATATTGCCGTAGTTGCTTTCAGAAAGTAAATCAGCAATGTGATGAATGTAATCTGCTCGGCCAGGAATAGGAGGGCAGAGGTAGCCTTCAGGAATCAGCCAATTGTCAATTCCGTAATGATGTTTTAGCAAAGCTCTATTGAGCGCAATAACCGCTTTTGGGTCAGCAAAGTCGATGCTTTCATCTCCAAATTTATTGGGCTTTACAAAGGCTCCAAGTTCTTCGAAATCAGCAATAAGTTTCTCAAAATCGTACCGACTCCGATGCTTACTTCTAGGATGTAATCTTGATTTTACCTCTGGATGAACTTTCTTCTCTGCTGCCATGGCGCAAAGGTATCAATCGCAATTGCGAATACTTAGTCCTGAATGTCTTCTAGCATTTCGCGCGCCTCCATGTGAAAGTGGCGGTCTTCTAGCAAGTACTTTTTCTCTGGAGCAATGGAAAGCGCTTTTTTAAGGTATACTACAGCCTCCTCATCACGGTCATTCTTAACCAATGCTTCTGCATGGTAGAAGTTGTTCCCAATGTCATCAGGATACTTATCTACTACTGCTTTGGTCATAATAACCGCCTTCTTTTTATCTGGCCAGCTAAGAATAAATGGAATCTTCGGAACTCTTAGATTGAGCACAGCCAAAGCTCGCCTCGGTACTCCTTTTCGGTAATCAGGGTCTAGCGCAATTAGAGCTTCCATTTGCGTTCTCACCTTATCTACAACACCTTCTTTTGCCGCTTTAAAAACGCCTAAAACTTCTCCCCACTGACCTAACCCGCTCAAATACTCAAAACGCAATTCCTTGTTTTTCGGATACTTTGGAATCAGTTTGTCACCAATCTCTTTTGCCAGCTTAAAAGTGGCTCGTTTGTCGCTTCTTTCATCTTGAGTAAATCGAGCCTTCCAAATGTAACTACGCATCAAATAAATGCCTGTTTCCAGTTCATTTTCGTTGGCGGCCAACGCGCGCTCAAAAAATGCAATGGCCTTGTTTATGTACTCGGGTTTGGCTTTGAATCCAACTGCACCAAGGTCTTTTTTCTCGTACCAATCCATGCCTTCTTCAAAATTTTCGTTTGAAGCATTTGTGGCCGAAGCCATCAAAATCACAGATAGAAATGTTAGAAACGCACCTTTCATTTTTCGAGTCAACTAATATAATCTCATTTTACGATGTATGCATTGTAGATGAAAAGTTTTTGGACGTTTCCCCGACAAAAATCGGGGTCAGGCTTCGCGATAGCTGTAAGGGCGCTAGGAGTTTACCTACGAAATTCCTTTTCAGCCTGATTTACCGACCGTTTGTTAGACGTCTTTAGCATCTGCATCGCTTTGTCCAAGCCTTCCATGGTTAACGGAAACATGCGGTCGTTAACACATTGCTTTAGAATGCGCGTAGATTCAGAATAATCCCACATGTCTTGTGGGTTTGGGTTTATCCAAACGTGGTGCTTGAATTTCTGGGTGATGCGTTCCATCCAAACCAAACCAGCCTCAGGATTATTGTGCTCAACACTTCCACCAGGATGTAGAATTTCCCATGGCGACATAGTGGCATCTCCGACAATTATCAATCGATAATCGTCATTGAATTTGTTCATCACATCAAACGTTGGGCTAATGTTGTTGAAACGTCTTCTGTTTTCTTTCCAAAGCCGTTCGTACAAACAGTTGTGGAAGTAATAAAACTCTAAGTTTTTGAACTCGTACTTGGCCGCGCTGAATAGTTTGGAACACATTTCAACGTGGTCATCCATGGTTCCGCCAATGTCGAAAAGGATGAGCACCTTAACGTTGTTTTTACGTTCAGGAACCATTTCAATCTCTAAGAAACCAGCGTTTTTAGATGTCTTCTTTATGGTTTGGTCAAGGTCTAATTCCTCTTCATGTCCTTGCCGAGTGAAAACTCTTAACCTGCGCAAAGCCATTTTCATGTTGCGCGTGTTGAGTTCTTCTTTGTCGCTTAAATCTTTGAATTCTCTCTTGTCCCAAACTTTAACAGCACTGCGGTTTCTGCTACCTGCTTGCCCAACTCTGTAGCCCGCTGGGTTGTAGCCGTAAGCACCAAAAGGTGAAGTTCCCGCAGTTCCAATCCATTTACTTCCGCCTTGGTGACGCTCTTGTTGTTCTTCCATCAACTCCTGAAAGCGCTTGGCCAGCTCTTCCAAACCGCCCATGGCTTCAATCATGGCTTTTTCCTCATCTGTGAGGTTGTTCTCAGCCATGTATTTCAACCAATCTTCCTGAATCTTAGAAAGGTTGGTAGGAGAGAGCTTCATGCTTCCAGCCACGTATTGGCTAAAAATGGCATCGAACCTATCTAGGTGCTCCTCGTGCTTAATGAGGATTGTTCGCGCTAGCGAATAGAAATCATCTACATTCTCTCCTAATCTAGCTTTTACAGCTTCCAACAGCGTTAGGTATTCTCGTAAACTGACAGGAATACCTTCGTGTTTTAGTGCGTAAAAAAGTTGGAGGAACATTGATTAGGTACGAGGTTTTAGGATTAAAGGAAAGAGGTTAATTGCAAAAGCATAACTGTGTAATAAAGGATGCAGATGCTGATAATCGCGCGTTTTATCTTTTTGCCATGTTTTGACGCCCAATTATCATATTCGGTTCTTTTCTCGTCAGAAACGTTCCATCCGCCAGTGACATATCTAAAGCCGAAATACATCACTAAAGTGAATGCTGTAATGCCGACAACAGAAGTAAGAATACTCGGTTCCATTTATAATGTCCTAGCCCAACATCCTTTCCAACAGCATCAAATCCTGTTCGTTCTTGATAAGTGAACCCAAATGCGGAGGAAGTTTTCGTTTTCCGTCTTGTGGTTCTTCTTTTAACAAATCATCACGAAGTATGAGCGAAATCCAATCTACTAACTCGCTTGTGCTTGGGCGCTTTTTAATGCCGTTAACCTTTCGGAGTTTGTAGAATTCCATCAAGGCTCGGTTTAAAACCTCTTCCTTCAATCCAGGATGATGTACATCTACAATTTTCTTCATTTGTTCCTCTTCAGGGAAGCGGATGAAGTGAAATAGGCATCTTCTCAAGAATGCATCAGGCAACTCCTTTTCGTTGTTTGAAGTGATGATCACGATTGGACGTTTTTTGGCTTTAACGGTTTCCTGCGTTTCGTAACAGAAGAATTCCATTTTGTCCAATTCCAACAGTAAATCGTTCGGGAATTCAATATCGGCTTTGTCAATTTCATCAATCAACAACACAACCGATTCATCCGAATCAAACGCTTCCCAAAGTTTTCCTTTGAGGATGTAGTTAGAAATATCGTGTACTTTATCGTTGCCTAACTGGCTATCGCGCAAGCGAGAAACAGCATCGTACTCATACAATCCTTGCTGAGCCTTTGTGGTTGACTTAATGTGCCAAGTGATGAGCTTTTTGCCCAAAGAATTGGCAATCTCATGCGCCAAAAGCGTTTTTCCTGTTCCGGGTTCACCTTTAACCAAAAGTGGTTTCTCTAGGTGAATGGAGGCGTTTACCGCCACCTGAAGCTCGTTTGAAGCTATGTATGTTCCTGTTCCGTTAAATTGTTGCATATCAGATTTGATTATTCCAGATTCGCCAGCTTTCTTCTGCTTGGCGTTCTAACATCTTAAGTCCATTAATGGTTTTGGCGCCTCGCTTTCTACCGTTCTTTAAAAATACGGTCTCGGCAGGATTGTAAATCATATCAAACAAAACATGTTCAGGCGTGATTGATTCGTACGGTATTTCTGGGGCCGCATCCATCTTGGGGTGCATTCCTAAAGGTGTGCAATTCACAATAATTGAATGCTCCCAAATATCTTCTGGAGTAAGGTCTTCATAGGTGAAGTCACCTTCGTCTGGGCTTCGTGAAACAGAATTACATTCTATTCCAAAGTCTTCTAAAACGTGAAATGCGGCTTTGGCGGCTCCACCAGTTCCAAGAATTAAGGCTTGGGAGTGGCCAGCAACGAAAGGTTCAATACTTTCTTTAAAACCAATTACATCTGTGTTTGCGCCTTTTAACGACCAACCATTGCTATTACGTGTAACGCAAATTGTGTTGACCGATTGAATTGAATTAGCGCAACTGGCTACTTCATCGAGCATAGGAATAATGGCCGTTTTGTACGGGATTGTAACGTTAAGACCAACCAAATTTGGCTCGGTTCTAAGGATATCGTGGAGTTGTTCTAAAGACTCAATTGGGAAGTTGCAGTATTCTGCTTCAATTCCCTCTGCCTCAAACTTATCTGTAAAGTATTTCTGAGAAAACGAATGGGAGAGAGGATAACCGATGAGGCCAAACTTTCTCATTGCTTGCTAGATGCCATTTTTTCCATCACAAACACAACGAGAAAACCAAAAATACAAAGCCCAATTGCCAACCACAGTTGAGATGGTTCTCCATATAGACTTTCAAAGCTAGAAGGCGAAACATTTGATTGAAGGAACGGCACTTCTTCGCCATGACTATTGATTCTAAACTCAGTAGTTTCTTTCCAAGGCCAAACCTTGTTTAAGGAACCAATCATAAAGCCAGTTAGCAACGCCATGGTAAGGCTGTACGCTTTCTTAAACATCCACGATAGGAAATTGGAGAATGAAATGATACCAACCACACAGCCAAGCATGAATACGCCAATGTTCAAACCGTTGTCGATAATTAGCTTGGTGTCAACCGCTTTTAGTCCGTCAACGAGGCCATTGATAGAACCTAAAACAGTCGCGTAAGCACCTAGAAGTAGAAGAATGAAACTGCCCGAAATGCCAGGTAAAATCATGGCACAAATGGCAATACATCCCGCTAGGAAAATATAGAGTTGACCTTCAGGAATTTGTGATGGGGCGGCTATAGTTATATAGAATGCAATTGCGGCTCCCGCAATCATCATTCCTATGGTTTTTACGTTCCACTCTTTGATGTAACGACCAATAATTAGGCTCGATGCAACGATTAATCCGAAGAAGAATGCCCACAGTAAAATAGGGTAGGTGGCTAGTAGAAATGTTATCGCTTTAGCAAGGCTGATTACGCTTGTAAAAATCCCTGCAAACAGGACTACAAGAAATGTGGCGTTGGTTTTTTGCCAAGTGGCTTTTAAACCTTCTTCTTTAAGGGTTTTGAATACCGAAAGGTTGAATCCTTTTATGGTGTTCAACAACTCTTCATAAATGCCTGTAATGAATGCAATGGTACCTCCAGATACACCAGGAACTACATCGGCAGCACCCATTGCCATGCCCTTCAAATAAAGAAAAACGAAGTCTTTGGTGCTTCGTTTTGTACTCGTCTCAGACATTAGTACTGCTCTAGACTTGTGTCTATTTCATTGGCCCAAGCAAGAATTCCGCCTGTGAGATTGTAAAGGTTTTCCATGCCAAGTTGCATTTCTAACGCGTTTACAACATTGCCAGAACGGCCACCACTTCTGCATTGCATGATAACGGTTGGATGACCTTTTAACTCATCTGCTCTAGACAATACTTCTCCCATGGGAATGTGTTTTGAGCCTTCTATCGTGCATACATCTCGCTCCCAAGCTTCTCTAACATCAACTAGGAGAAACTCTTCTCCGCCATCCATTTTGGCTTTTAACTCCTTTACAGAAACTTCTTTCATTTTACTTCTTTTTTGTCTCGGCAATCACCTTGTTTACGTCAATATCTTCAGGTAGATAATTGAAGAAAGTATCTCCACGCACTCCAAGACGCAAGGTTTCTAGCGGTATTATGTCCGTAGGGCTAATATTTCCTAAATTAACGTTGGCGCCTAGCAGATTGATAAACCAAACTTGCTGTGCTTTGATTGGCGCTTCCCAAAGAATTTGGTCTTTAGGAACTGCTCCGAGAATCTTATTTATAAGCGAAACGTGTGCAGAACCGTTTGGTCTGTAAATACCAACATTACCGCTTTCTCTAGCCTCAGCAATTACTTTCCAAGAACCAGCTTCAAGCTCATTCTGCATCATAGATTTCCATTTGTTTGGATGAATGATGATGCCAGCTTCTTTAGAACCAACTTCAGAAAGAACACGGTAATTTTTGGCTAAATCTCGAATAAGTTCACACTTCAAATCGTGATTAAGATTAATTGAGCCGTCAGAGACCTCTAGTGTGTTTAAACCTAGCTTGTCAAGCAGTCTTTGGTAGTCGGCCAATTGTCCTCTAACGAGAAATGCTTCAAAGAGCGTTCCTCCCAAATAAACATTTATTCCATGTTCATGGTAGAGTTTGATTTTTGCCTCCAAGTCGCTGGCAACCAACGATGTGCCGAAGCCCAATTTGATAAGGTCAATTAGCTGCCCAGAAGATGAGATAGTGTCCTCTGCTTGCCTGAGGCTCAGGCCTTTATCCATAACCATTGTAAGCCCAGATTCTCTAGGTTTAGCAACGCGTTCAGGGATGTGAGAAAGTTCGAAATTCATTTATTGTCCGTAGATCTGGATTAAATCCATTACCCTCGGATGGTTAATTGCTTCAGGGTATTGTTCGAACAAAAGTAGGTGTTTAGCGTAATCTAATTCCAATCCATTCTGAAGAAAATTCAATGCTTCAGAAATTTGACCGTTAGCCAGCATAAATGCCGTTTCCATGTAATGCAATTCTGCACTATCTGGTGTGATTTTAAGCGCTTCCATCAATACTTCTGCGCCCAGTTCTCGGTCAACATGTTCAAACACCAATTGCGCTTTTGCAATCCAGTATTGCATCTCTTCTGGATGTACCTCATTGGCTTTGTCTAAGGCCTCAATTGCCTCTTCAAAATGACCCTGTTGTTCTTTTAAATCTGCCAGAAAATTCCAGTATTCTGGGTCGCTAGAGTCAATTTCAAGCGCCTTGGTAATGTATGGCAAACAGGCATCATACATTTCTTGCTTTTCCCTCACCACGGCCATTCCGTACCAAGCTTCAGCATGAAAAGCATCGGCCTCGGTAATTGATTTGTAACGGTCAAAGGCTAGATTGTAATCTTTTCGCCCTTCAGAGCATTCGGCAATGCCTATTAAGGCATCAGAATTATCCTCATCTAGTTTTAGAACATCGTTAAAATGTTCCTCGGCCTTGTCCCAGTTTTCAATTTCTAAGTAGCAATCACCAATTTCTTGATGCGCCATAAGATGATTTTCGGTAACCGCTAAACAGAAGCCAAGTGCAACAATAGCTTGTGAAAAGTCCTTCTTCTTAATGTGAAAGGTGGCTAGGTTGTACCACGCATTGTATTCATACGGATGCTCATCTAAGAATTTGCCGAAGAACTCAATTGCTGCGTCAGATTCTCCCATCATGTCAAACAAGAAGCTAATCTCGTAGATGAGTCCTTGATCATGCGGAGTGGCTGCCAGCCCCATTTTAAGTTGGCTTAATGCCTCTTTCTGGTTTCCTAACGCCTGGTATTCGTACGCTAAAAGAAGCCGTACATCACTTTTTACTTCGGCATTTTCTAATGCCCGACTGTAAACTTCTATGGCCTGTTTGTGCTTGCCAGTTTTGCTAAAAATGCTGCCTTTAGTAATCAGCATTTCTGGGTTGTTGGGAGCAATAGATTCCAACAAACTAATGGACTTTAGGGCCTTTTTAAATTCACCTTTTAAAGAGAGAATTTCTGCTCGTTTAAGTTCAAACTCACTACTATGCGGATGTTGGTTTGAAGCCAGTTCAAGCACTTTCCATGCTTTTTCCAGATTCAAGCGTTCCATGTAGTGGTCAATTAGCTCCTCAAGATCAGACACATCAAAATAGTATTGGTCATCATGCTGTAGCATGTGCTCAAACCGATTAACCGACTCGGTTATTCTGTCTCCTCCGCTATTCTGACCTGGATCTTGATTCATAGACAAATCACTATTTGATAAGGGTAAGAATTATTCATGGTTAACTATCCTTATCGTACACTATTATTATCAACAGTAACTGTTCAAAAAAAGTATTCTGATTGTACTAAAATTGATTGTCGCAAAGGTAACCTTCTGAAGGCAATGATACTTTTGCAGAATCAATAAAATGACCCATGACACTGATTAAATCTATTTCTGGAATACGTGGAACGATAGGAGGGAAACCCGGAGACGGGCTGACACCTTTAGATGCTGTGAAGTTTGCTTCTGCGTACGCTTCTTTTATTAAAAAGAGAAGTGGAGATAAAAAGTTGAAAGTGATTGTTGGTCGAGATGCCAGAATTTCTGGTGAGATGGTTAATGGTCTCGTGGTTAGCACCCTCATTGGTTATGGGATTGATGTAATTGACCTTGGGTTATCTACAACACCTACCGTTGAGGTTGCTGTTCCTGAAGAGAAGGCTGATGGAGGAATTATTCTAACCGCTAGCCATAATCCTAAGCAGTGGAATGCTTTAAAGCTGTTGAACGAGAAAGGAGAATTCATTTCTGGCGAGGAAGGAGCAGATTTACTTGCCGTAGCGGAGGCTGAAGCATTCGATTTTGCAGAAGTTGATGACTTGGGCACCATCACCAAGAACGATGATTACATGGAAAATCACGTTCAAATGGTGCTGGATTTACCTTTGGTAGATGTAGAAGCAATTCGCAAAAGCAACTTTCATGTGGCCATTGATTGCGTGAATTCTACTGGTGGAATTGTGCTTCCTATATTACTGAAAGCACTTGGCGTAAATCAAGTTACCGAATTGTTTTGTGACCCAACGGGACACTTTCCGCATAACCCAGAGCCTCTACCAGAACACTTAACAGAGCTTTCTTCTACTATTGTTAAATCGGGTGCAGATGTAGGTTTTGTGGTTGACCCAGATGTTGATAGACTGGCAATGGTTTGTGAGGATGGCGAAATGTTTGGAGAAGAATATACGCTGGTTGCAGTTTCTGATTATGTGTTGAGCCAAACGCCAGGAAATACAGTTTCTAACCTTTCATCTACTAGAGCCTTGCGCGATGTAACGGAAGCTAGAGGCGGAAATTACGGAGCAAGTGCCGTAGGCGAGGTGAATGTGGTAAACATGATGAAAGACACCAATGCCATTATTGGTGGAGAAGGCAATGGCGGAATTATCTATCCAGAATTACATTACGGAAGAGACGCGCTTGTTGGAATTGCATTGTTTTTAACGCACTTGGCCAAATCTGGAAAAACCACCAGTCAGTTAAAGGCTTCTTATCCGAGCTACCATATTTCTAAGAACAAAATTGCATTAACACCAGAAACAGATGTTGATGGAATTTTGGCTGCCATGGAAAAGAAATACAGCGCTCAGCCTGTAAATACAATTGATGGTGTTAAGATTGAATTTGATAAAGAATGGGTGCATTTACGAAAGTCTAATACAGAACCGATTATTAGAATTTACAGCGAAAGCAAGAACGAAAGCACGGCTCAGCATTTGGCTGAAAAAATCATTTCAG
>JBMYXX010000066.1:0-11630 GCA_049608805.1 Flavobacteriales bacterium
CGAGTGGTAAAACCAGCGGAATTTCCATGAAATTGAATTTCAGGTAATTCCAAAATCCTACAAGTAATTTGTCAGAAAGAGGATAGTGTGGAAGGTGTTCTCGCCTGATTTCTAACCCAGAACCCACCAGCGTAATCCCGAACGATAAAAGACAAGCAACAGTGGCAAGATGCAAGGCTTTTCTATTTATGTATATAGAGTTTGACCTGTTTTTGGTGACGAATCCTAGATAGCAAAGCGAAATTATTGCTGCTAGAGCAACACTTTCGCTAGAGCCTCCAACAAAAAGGAAAACCAAAGCAATGAAAATGTACTTGAGAACGGATTTGCGAGAATCAAGCAAAAATGCTCCACCGAGTAGGATTGAAAAACAACCCCATAAATAGGATGGAGTGGAGGAGAGCCAAAACCAAGTGTCGGCCTTGCTGAACGAACTGTAGAAAAGTACCGCTAACAGATAGCCAGAAATTATCCATTGCCTGCTGCGAGAAATGGGAAGTTGAATTGCAGAGGTTAGCTTATTTATGAATAGCTGAATAGAAAATATGCCGCCAATCAATGTGTTTAGGTTGATGGCAAGCACAACGTATTCGTGTCCTAAGGTTTTTAGGAAAATGGCACGTACAATAGAAGAAGCCCAGCGCGTATTCCAATGGTTGTAATAGTAAACCATGGAATCCCAAATGCCAAGCTCTTGGGTTTTAACTAGGTAATGAAAATCATCTGCCGCCAATCGCTGATTGAAAGTAACAGCAAGAAATGTTGTTGCAAAAACGAGCACATTTATTCCCATGAAGAGAAAAACGATACGTTCTTGTTTTTTTGTCATGGTGCTAAAATAAAAAAGGGCTGCCCCGAATAGGAACAGCCCTTTGCCAACTTAGTTCTAAGTTTATTTTACTTGGTCAACAATTGCTTTGAAAGCCTCTGGCTCATTCATCGCTAAATCGGCAAGAACCTTACGGTTAATATCGATGTTGTTTGCGGCAAGTTTACCCATAAAAACAGAGTAAGACATTCCGTATTGACGCGCACCAGCATTGATTCTCTGAATCCAAAGTTTTCTGAATTCACGTTTACGAACTCTTCTATCTCTGTACTGGTATGATAATCCTTTTTCAACGGCATTTTTAGCTACCGTCCATACATTTTTTCTTCTTCCGAAGTAACCTTTGGCCTGTTTAAGGACCTTTTTTCGCTTTGCCCTTGAGGCTACAGCATTTACTGATCTTGGCATTTTGTTTTCTTTTTGGCGTTAAGCGTCCCTTTATTGGAAACTTGATTGGCTTAAAACCGGGTTTAACTTTAGATGTTTAGCATGTGCTTTACGTTCGGAGTATCAGCATCGCTTACTAAACCAGCTTTGGTAAGATTTCTCTTTTGCTTGGTTGTTTTCTTAGTAAGAATGTGACTCTTGAACGCGTGCTTACGCTTGATTTTTCCAGAGCCAGTTAGCTTGAAGCGTTTTTTAGCGCTGGAATTTGTCTTAACCTTAGGCATAACGTTTATATATTGATTACTTATTTACTTCTTATTTCCTTTTTTCGGAGAGAGGATGATAAACATCTTCTTTCCTTCCATCTTAGGTAGCATTTCAACTTTTGCTAATTCCTCCAACTCGTTGGCGAATCTTAAAAGAAGAATTTCTCCCTTGTCTTTATATACAATAGACCGTCCTCTAAAGAAAACGAAGGCTCTCACCTTACATCCTTGCTCCAAAAACTGTCTTGCATGCTTGAGTTTAAACTCAAAATCATGATCGTCAGTGTTCGGACCGAATCTAATCTCTTTAACCACAATTTTCGTGGCCTTAGATTTCAACTCCTTTTGCTTTTTCTTCTGCTCAAACAAGAACTTCTTGTAGTCTAATATCTTACACACAGGCGGTTCTGCCTTTGGCGATATTTCTACAAGGTCAAGGCCTTGCTCGTCAGCCATTTCCAAAGCTGTTCGTATCGGATAAACCCCAGGTTCAATTCCTTCACCCACCATTCTCACTTCAGGTGCGTCAATTTTACCGTTGATTTTGTGGGGATCTTCGCGTCTTACGACTCTCCTCGGATTTCTAGGTCTTCTAATGGTTGTCTTTGTTTAGTTACTACTTACTTTCAAATCTGCTTCAATATCGTCCTGAATTAGCTTGGCAAAAGCTTCTACACTGAATGTTCCCAAATCTCCTTCTCCCTGTTTCCTTACTGATAGCTGACCCGACTCGATTTCTTTCTCGCCTAAAATCAACATGTAAGGAACTTTCTGCAATTCAGTGTCTCTGATCTTTTTACCAACTTTTTCGTTCCGATCGTCAACAAGGGCGCGAAGGTCGTAATTCTTGAGCAATCCTGAAAGCTTTTTTGCTTCACCGTTATATTTCTCCGAAACAGGCAGAATTGCAACTTGATCTGGGGTTAACCACAGCGGAAATTTACCTGCGCAATGCTCTAACAACACTGCCACAAAACGCTCCATAGAGCCAAATGGCGCGCGATGAATCATCACAGGCGTGTGTTTAGCGTTGTCTGAGCCAACATATTCTAGCTCAAAACGCTCAGGTAAATTGTAGTCAACCTGAACAGTTCCTAATTGCCAGCTTCTCCCCAAGGCATCTTTAACCATAAAGTCCAATTTTGGACCGTAGAAAGCGGCTTCGCCATATTCAGTTACCGTTTGGATGTCTCTTTCCGCAACAGCTTCTATAATTGCCGCTTCGGCTTTAGCCCAGTTTTCATCAGAGCCAATGTATTTCTCTTTATTGTCAGGATCGCGAAGCGAAATTTGTGCAGTAAATTCTTCAAAGTGAAGCGCGTTTAGTACGTAAAGCACTAAATCAACAACCTTAACAAACTCATCTTTTACTTGATCTGGGCGGCAGAATATGTGCGCATCATCCTGAGTAAAACCTCTAACACGAGTTAAACCATGCAACTCACCACTTTGCTCATATCTATACACGGTGCCAAATTCTGCAAAGCGCACTGGGAGGTCTTTGTATGATTTTGGCTTGAACTTGTAAATCTCACAGTGGTGCGGGCAGTTCATTGGTTTAAGGAGAAACTCTTCGCCTTCGCTTGGAGTGTCTATCGGTTGGAAACTATCCTTGCCATATTTGGCATAATGCCCAGATGTTTCGTACAATTCTTTCGAACCGATATGAGGAGTGATTACCATTTCATATCCAGCTTCAACCTGTTGTTTCTGAAGAAAGTTTTCAAGTCGCTTTCTTAGATCGGCACCCTTCGGTAGCCACAAAGGAAGACCTTGGCCAACTCTTTGAGAAAATGTGAATAATTCCAACTCTTTACCGAGTTTTCTGTGGTCACGCTTTTTGGCTTCCTCCAACATTACCAAGTATTGCTTCAACTCCTTGTCCTTCGGGAAAGAGATGCCGTAAACTCGCGTTAGCTGCTTGTTGTTTTCGTCTCCACGCCAGTATGCACCGGCCACATTCATAATTTTCACCGCTTTGATGAAACCAGTGTTTGGCAAATGTCCGCCTCGGCATAAATCAGTAAAATCTGCATGGTCGCAGAAAGTGATATCGCCATCGGTCAAGTTTTCAATCAACTCAACTTTGTACTCGTTTCCGGCATCGGAATACATTTTAAGCGCGTCCGCCTTAGAAACTGGCTTCATCTTAAATTCCGATTTCTGACGAGCAAATTCCATGAACTGCTTTTCAATTGCTGGAAAGTCTGAATCTGAAATTGAACGGTCATCGCCAAGATCTACATCATAATAGAACCCGTTTTCAATTGCTGGCCCTATACTCAGTTTAATTCCAGGATACATGTGCTCTAGCGTTTGAGCCAAAACGTGAGCGGAAGAGTGCCAGAAAGTTTCTTTCCCAGCCTTATCTCTCCATGTAAAAAGAACAATATCAGCGTCTTCCGTAATCGGAGTTACCGTTTCTACCTTGGTGCCGTTTACACTTGCGGAAATAACGTTTCGTGCAAGGCCTTCGCTAATGCTCATGGCCACGTCCATCGGAGTAACACCACTTTCGTACTGCTTTTGTGCTCCGTCAGGTAGAGTAATTGTAATCATTTGTTGTACTTGAAATTTATTTGGGAGCACAAAGATAGGATTCGGCTTTGGTTAATCGTTATTGGTTAAACCGTGTTTCGAGGTTTTTGAAACTTAGCAGTTCTTGTTGATTATCGGTTAAGAATTGTCGGTAATCGCTGAAAAAGGTCGTTGACCGATAATCTGCAACGGAAACTTAAATGGTGCCGTAAGAGAAACATAACCCCTTAAAACAACGAACATGGATTTTCTAACTCGCATCATCTCAAAACTTTACGCTGTAGTATTTATGCTTTTGATTATAGTGGTTGCGGTTCCTGCCGTAGCTCAGGACTACGGGAAATTATCTGTTAAAGGACATCTTGTAGTTGAAAAGAAGAACAAGAAGGCGATGAGCTCGGTAACTATTTACCGCTATTTTCATCAGTCTCAGAGTGTTGAGTTGATGGAGCAAGTTATGGTTCCGCGTTCAGGAAGTTTCAAGTTTAATCTAGAGTTTGATAAAGATTATATCATTGATGTGGCCTCAAACACTGGGATTCACAAGCGTATTAATCTTAATACAGAAGTGATGAAAGGATATAAGTATGAGGACCAAAGATTTGAGTTTGAGGTAGATGTGGAGAAAGGAGATGTAGAAAACCCAGAAGAGGTGGCTTGGATTTACTTTGACCCATCTGTGAATGATTTTGCTCACACGAACCAAATTCCTGTTGCATTTCAGGATAGATAAAAGCTTGCCAGGAATAAGCTTGGAATTGAAAAACCCGCTCATGCAAATGAGCGGGTTTTTTATTTGCCAAATTGAATTTGAGCCTCAACCGCAAAGTGGTCGCTTAAATCTTGCGTTTTTTTGCTCCACTGCCAGCGCGGCATTCTTACGTAACGATTGATTCGTGTGTTGATTCCACTTGAACCGTAGAATACAAAGTCAATCACGCCTTTTTTCTTCTTATCACCACGGTGAATTTTAATTTCGTTGATATAACTATCGCTGGTGTATTTCTGCTCACTCAGAAGTGGTCCGTCTTCCATTCCAAGAATATCAACTAGCTGATTATACCAAGTGGTGTCTTTGAATTTCTTTGTGTTGAAATCGCCAGCAGCAATCTGCGGAACGCCCTCTTTTCTTACTTCTGTAAGCACAGAATCTAGCTCTTTGTATTGACTTACCTTTTTGTCTCTCGGTCCGCCAGCTTCTAAATGTGTTCCAAGAATTTGAAATGTTTGTCCGTGGAATTCTCCTTCGGCAACTAACGCGCCTTTCCTGCTCCAGCAATCGATTCCTTCGCAATAATCAAAATCGAGTTCAGCAATTTGAGTAAGTGGAATTTTACTCACAATCCAAATGCCGCTATTGGTTTTAAACGAATACCAACGTTTGTTGGCAGGGCCTAAAGCATGCGGAAAGTTGTCTTTCATTCTTCGCCAAATTTTTCTTCTCGCAGCTCCATGAAAAGCTTCTTGGAAAACGATAATGTCGAAATCTGAATCTTTAAGAAGGTCTCCGATTTTCTTTGCTCTACGTTGCTTTCCGGTAAACTTAGCCAAAGGGGGAAGCATGTAAATGTTCCAAGAAAGGACTTTAAGCGGAGCGTTAACCGTATCCGTAGTGAGTTCAGATGGGGTAGAAGTTAGCGTTTGAGCCTGAGTAATTAAGAACGAAATACTAAGTATGAAGAACACCAGAAAGATTTTTCTCCAAACTATTCGCTGCTCACTTTTCACTGGTCACTTTTTTTAAGTTTGAACAACACCAGGATTGAATTTCTCAACTGGAGCGTGGTCTGCGGCTTCAATTCCCATGCTAATCCACTTGCGTGTATCTCTTGGGTCGATGATGGCATCTACCCAAAGCCTTGATGCAGCGTAGTACGGGGAAGTCTGGTCTAAATAACCTTGCGTGATTTTATCTAAAAGCTCCTTTTCTGCTTCGGGAGTAATTTCTTCTCCTTTAGATTTTAGCGTGCTTTTCTGAATTTGAAGCAAAACTTTCGCAGCCTGTGCTCCTCCCATAACCGCGATGTTTGCAGTAGGCCAAGCCACAATTAATCGAGGATCGTAAGCTTTTCCACACATAGCGTAATTACCAGCACCATAGCTGTTTCCGACCACAATGCTGAATTTTGGAACGGTTGAGTTAGAAACTGCGTTTACCATTTTGGCGCCATCCTTAATAATGCCGCCATGCTCAGAACGCGAACCAACCATGAAACCCGTTACATCATGCAAGAAAACCAAAGGAATTTTCTTCTGATTGCAGTTCATAATGAACCTCGCTGACTTATCTGCACTGTCAGAATAGATAACTCCACCAAACTGCATTTCGCCTTTGGCCGACTTTACAATCTTCCGTTGATTGGCTACAATTCCAACTGCCCAGCCATCAATTCTTGCGTAACATGTTATGATGGATTTGCCGTAATCTTTCTTGTATTCCTGAATGTCAGAATCATCAACCAAGCGAGCAATAAGGTCTCGCATATCGTACTCTTTTGTACGTAGCTCAGGTAAGATTCCGATAATTTCTTCTTCCTTTTTCTTTGGTTTTTTAGGTTCATTTCTACTGAATCCAGCTTTATCGAATGAACCCAATTTGTCAACCAAACCACGAATGGTTTTCAAAGCATCCGCATCGTGTTCAGCTTTGTAATCGGTAACGCCAGAAATATCGCAATGGGTATCTGCACCGCCCAATGTTTCGTTGTCAATATTTTCCCCAATAGCAGCCTTAACTAAATAAGAACCCGCCAAGAAAATCGTTCCTGTTTTGTTAACGATGAGAGCTTCATCACTCATAATTGGGAGGTAAGCACCACCCGCAACGCAGCTTCCCATTATGGCAGAAATCTGGGGAATTCCCATGCTGCTCATTTTGGCGTTGTTTCTGAAAATTCTTCCGAAGTGTTCTTTATCAGCAAAAATCTCGTTTTGCATTGGTAGGAAAACACCAGCACTATCTACCAAGTAGATAATTGGTAAGCGGTTTTCCATTGCAATTTCTTGCGCTCTCAAGTTCTTTTTTCCCGTAATCGGGAACCACGCACCGGCCTTCACCGTGGCATCGTTTGCTACAATAATGCATTGCTTTCCGCTCACGTATCCAATCACAACTACAACGCCTCCTCCAGGACAACCACCTTGTTCTTCGTACATGTCGTACCCAGCAAAAGCCCCCATTTCAATAGTATCTGTTCCTGGGTCGATGAGTGCAGCCACACGTTCTCTGGCCGTCATTTTTCCTTTTGCGTGTTCTTTATCAATTCGTTTCTGACCGCCTCCCAAATAAATCTTCTCCAGCTTGTTCTCCATCTTAGAGATTAGCTGTTTCATCACGTCTTCGTTTCTGTTGAATTCAATATCCATATTGCTCATTTTGCGGATGCCAAATATAGCCAAGTGCGGTTTACGCTTGGCCTTTGTCTGAGTTGAGGTAAGTTAGAATCGTTTGAGTCATTTCTGCGGGTTTCTCCACCGGTAATAAGTGGCCGCAATTATCAAACTGAATTAGCGTGTTCGAACCCTTCAGCCCTTGCCACTTTGTCCAAGTCTCATCTCTAATAGTGGTAGATGTCTCACCTCGAAGTGCTAAATATGGCATCTGAAGCTGTGTGATGTACTTCCACGGATTGGAGAACGTCATGTAAACCTGAGCCTCCCATTCTCTAGAATAGGCGAGAGAAAAACTGCCATCCGTCTCTTCTTTTGTGCCAGCATTTACGTAGTCCCAAAGCTCTTTGTCGGCAACATCTGCAAACAATTTTTTAGGTCGGAAATGATTGAAAGCTTCCTCTTTGTTTACCCAAGTGTTGGTTCTAGCCAGCGTGCTTTTTACAATTGGGTTGATTTTCTTGAGAAGAAACTTGGGAAAGAATTTGGTCATACCATAGACCCAATCAGGTAATACAACTGGTTCAATAAGAACAAGTTTGCTAAACAAATCTGGTCGTTTATGAGCCGCAATTACACTTGCTATTCCGCCAAAAGAGTGGCCCATTCCGATAACGTTTTTCAAACCTTGTTGGTCAAGAAATTGGATGAGGTCTTCACCAACGGTTTCCCAATTTTTAAAGCTGCTGTAGTCAGATTCTGGCCACAACGGTCTGAGATTCATAGAAACAACACGATGGTTTACTTTGAGTCCGTCAACAAGTGTTTGATATGTTTCTGGCGGAAAACCGTTGGCGTGTGCAAAGTGAATTACTTCGCCTTCTCCACCAAAATCAACAAACGAAATTTGGCTATCCATTAATGAAATTCTCTTTCAAGATTTTTGAGGTAATCAACGGCTCTTGGTCCTAAACAAAAGAGCAAATCGAGAATACTTAAGTCGGGCTCAAACTTAAACCTATCGCTAAATACTTGAATGTATCGAGGGTAATCTTTAATCGGATTTAGCTTTAAATAGTCTTGTTTGTTCCAGCTGTTACGCAGGTTTAATCCTTCGGCATTTACATCGTAATGGGTAGTTGTTTTTGCTTCAAAATCTAGGTCAAGTAAACCACAAACCATCTTAATAGACTCCATGTTGGTCGAAAACATGCTGGTTCTTTCCTGCTCGAAAAACGGCTTAATATCGTCTTCATAATATTCGAAATACGGAGAATGACGATAAGCCGACTCTAATGAGTGCCAATGCAAGGTTTGCCAATCTACTTCGTTATGGATTTTGGTCTCGCCAATGGTAAGTCTAACATTCGCTTTTTCCTTCGGAACTAACAGTTTCAATCTGCCGTTTGCTCCTAGAATAGAACAGCGGTTACGAAAGGTTTGCTTTACGAAATGTTCGTGTAATTCAAATACTGGATCGCCAGAAATGAGATACGCGAAGTAACTGATAGGAGGAAAGTAGCCAATGGGCAGAAGCGTTTTCATTGAGCGCGAAAATAGCTTTTGCCTGACAGATAGATGTTTATCGGTAACTAACTTTGATGGTGAAGAATGACTTTTATGAAAAGAATATTATCTCTTGTTTTTGGTGTTTTGGCTTTGAATTCTGCTGATGCGCAATTTGTGCCTCATCAGGCAACCGAAGCTGAAAAGAGTGCGGTGTACAATCCTCCAGCTGCATCAGGGTTCACTAATCCGCCAGTTTCTGCGGTTAGAACGCCTGCCGAGTGGGAAGAAATTGATGGGCTTTGTGTTCGGTGGAATGGAACTTTCGCCAGAACCACGCTTCGCGGAATTGTGGCTAATGCCAAGGAAGAAGTGACAGTTTACATTGTAACCAATCAGAATTACGTTGATAATATTGAAGACGATCTTCAGAATAACGGCATCAGCCTAGACAATATTCAATTTGTAGTTGAGCCGAGTAACAGCATTTGGTTTAGAGATTACGGACAATGGAACGTTTATACCAATGATGTTGATTCTTTGCTTTGGGTTGATTGGATTTACAATAGAAATAGGCCAAGTGATGATGTGGTTCCTGAGGCACTTGCTGATTTACTAGATATCCCGCTTTATCAGACACTAGAAGCGCCAAATGATTTGGTAAACACTGGCGGTAATTTTATGGTTGATGGGTTTGGGACAGCATTCTCATCTGAACTGATTTTGGAGGAAAATGATGCTACAAACGACTTTGGAACATCTAATCATTCGGAAACGGAAGTAAATCAGATTCTTGAAGATTTTATGGGAATTGACCGGTACATCAAGATGCCAACGCTGCCTTACGATGGTATTCATCATATTGATATGCATATGAAGTTGTTGGACGAGGAAACGCTTCTAATTGGAGAATATCCGCAAGGTGTAGCCGATGGTCCACAAATTGAATCGAACATAGATTACGTTCTCAATAATTTCAATTCTGTGTTCGGAACTGCTTATAAGATTATAAGAATTCCTATGCCGCCAGAGGGAGGGCAGTACCCAAATACTAATGGTGATTACAGAACCTATACCAACTCCGTTTTTGTAAATAACACGGTTTTGGTACCTGTTTATGAGGAACAATGGGATACAACCGCACTTCGTATTTATCGCGAAGCATTGCCCGGTTATAATGTGGTTGGGATAGATTGCAACGAAATAATTACAGCTTCTGGAGCCATTCATTGTATTACAAAGGCTGTTGCTTCTGATGATCCATTGCTTGTTTCTCATCAGCCTTTGAATGACACACCGTTTATTGAGATAGACTACGAAGTGAATGCTTTGGTTCAGCACCGAGAAGGAATTGCCAATGCAACCCTGTATTGGACGGCAGATACTGCCGCTGGTTATGCTAGCGTGGCAATGACGGAAACAAACCCTTCTGAAAATACTTGGACGGGTTCAATTCCTTACCAGCAAGCAGGGGAGAAGGTGTTTTATTATGTGCATGCGGAGGCCAACAACGGAAAACAACAGGTTAGGCCGATGCCTGCACCTGAAGGTTATTGGAACTTCAATGTCTTGGAAGGTGTAACTAGTGTTGATGAAGCGAACTTGTTTGCATCGGTTTACCCAAACCCGTCAACTGGTCAGTTTAGAATTAGGCTGAATGAGAATGTAGAAGGGAGTTATTCTGTTCTTGATTTGACAGGTAAAGCTGTAATCGCCAACAAAACTTTAAACTCAGAAGTGATTAATCTGAATTTAGATAACCAAAAAACTGGGCTCTATTTGCTAAGGCTAGAATGGGAGGGAGGTCAGAAGTCAATCCGACTACAAAAGCTAGATTAATTCTTGCAGAATTTGTTTCGTTGAACAATAGCGTCTTCTAGACCAAGGTTTGCTGCTTGAACAATATCTGCACAACCATCATCTTGTTTCCCAATAATCACTTTCTCAATTCCACGGTTCATGTATGAATCTGCGTCTTTAGGGTCAATTGAAATTGCTTTAGAAAAGTCTCTAATAGCATCTTGGTGCTGGTCTCTTTTTGAGTAAGCAATTCCTCTGTTATAAAAAGCGTCTCCGTTGTTTGGGTCAACTACAATTGCCTGTGTGTAATCAGCAATTGCGTTTTCAAATTCTTCCTTCATTCGGTAAACAATGCCTCGGTTTATGTAGCCATCAGGATTCATCTTGTTTACACGAATTGCTGATGCGAAGTCTTTAGCTGCCAGGTCTAATTGCTGCATTTGTCTGTATGAAATACCACGGCTAATAAAACACTCGTAGTTGTTTCTATCAACTGATAATACGGCTGTGTAGTCTTTCACTGCAAGTTCATGCATACCTAGGTTTGTTTGCGCCTTTCCTCTGTTTAGTCGGGCATCCAGGTTATCTGGCAATAATTTCACCGCAGGATTAAGATTTGCCAATGCCGCTTTTGGGTTGCCTTGTTGGTTGTAAAGGTTTCCTGCTGTGAGGTACGCCTGAGCATGACCTGGGTCTAAAGTTGTAGTTTTTTCAAAATCTGCCAAGGCCCCAGGAGCATTGCCAATGGCTGCTTTAGCCACACCACGCCAGTAATAAGCTTCCGTATAATCTGGGCTTTCGCCTATGCACTTGTCAAAGTCTGCTATGGCACCAGGCATATCTCCAGCCTGAGCTTTGGTTATGGCACTTTTAAACAAAGCCGCAGAATCTTGGGCAAGACCAGAGAAGGCAATTGTAAGGCAGATAAAAATGGAAACGATTCGCATTTTGTAGATTCTTGTGTTTGGTTGTAT
>JBMYXX010000067.1:0-11554 GCA_049608805.1 Flavobacteriales bacterium
AAATGACCTTGCTGAGGAATTTGGACGGTTTTTCCTTGTTCCTGAAGGTGGGGCTAGCGGACTTGGAGTTAGAGGATGCGCAGAAATACTCCCGGAGATAGAAGAAGATTTTGATGTTGTGTGCTGCGCTGCAGGAACGGGAACCACCTTGGCAGGATTGGCCATTTCATTAAAAGAGCACCCAAGGTTGATTGGTTTTTCTGCTCTTAAAGGCGGGGAATTTCTAAAAGATGAAGCAGAAAAATTGATGAACGATTCTCGGCTTAGGGTTCCCGAATCGCTAAATTTTGAACTGCAAACGAGCTATCATTTTGGTGGTTATGCTAAGGTTAAACCAGAATTGCTCGATTTCATAAAGAACTTTGAAGCGGAATACAGCGTATTACTAGATCCAGTTTATACAGGGAAAATGATGTACGGAATTTTCGACTTAATAAAAGCCAACTTTTTTAAAAAGGGTAGCACAATTCTTGTAATCCACACAGGCGGCCTACAAGGTTGGGACGGAATGAAATACCGAGGCTTAGTCTGATCAACACAGCTGTGTGTAAAACATAAGTTCAAATTAAACGTTATCCAATTCGCGGCATCTAATTTTGAGTTCATGCGCGGTTTCCTAGCCTACATATTAATCACATTGCATTTGGTTGCTGTTGCGCAAAGCAGTAATCCAGAGAAATTTACGCGTTCGCAGTACATAGAAATGTACGCGCCTTTTGCCGTAAAGGAAATGCTAATTAGTGGTGTTCCTGCAAGTATTACGCTTGCGCAAGGAATACTAGAAAGCGGAGACGGAAATAGCTCTTTGGCCAGAAAGGCTCAGAATCATTTCGGAATTAAGTGCCATGGCATGTGGGAAGGCGAGAAGTACTACATGGATGATGATGCCAAGAATGAGTGCTTTCGCGTTTACGCAACTGTTTTTGACAGCTACCGCGATCATTCTGAATTTCTGAGCGGAAGAAGCCGTTATGTTTCCCTGTTTGAACTCAGAAAAACAGATTACAAAGGTTGGGCAAGAGGTTTAAAGCAAGCCGGTTATGCCACCAATCCAAAATATCCTGCATTACTAATCCGAATTATTGAGGAGAATAATTTGGCGAAATATGATAAGATGAAAAGCCCCCCTAAGGGAGGTCAAAAATTGCCAAAGGAAGAGAAGCCTCCAAAAGACAAAAAAGGGCCTAAAGAGAATTCAACAAACCCAAGAGAGGCGGTAGTTTCTACATCAAGTCGTCAAATGTATCTCAGAAACGAGGTTAGATACGTTAAAGTAGAGGAGGGAGATACCTACAAATCGTTAGAAAAGATGCTGCAGATTAGACCGTGGCAATTAATGAAGTACAACGATAAATCTAGCAGCGCCATGTTGGTTCCTGGAGAGATTCTTTACCTCCAGCCAAAGCGCAGTAAAAACCGCCAACACAGCTATCATATTGTAGCAGAGGGCGAAACCTTTCGCTGGATTTCGCAGGAATACGGTGTAAAACTCAAGAACTTGTATAAGCACAACGAGTTTAATATTGGCGAAGAACCGGCTCCGGGTAAGAAGATTTGGCTCAGAAAACGAAGAGGTAACGAGTATTAAACTCCCGTATAGTTAAATGGTGTAATTGCCCTCATCTCGGCTTTTATATCTTCCGAAACATTCAGGCTTTCAATAAACTGCAGCATCGCATTTTCGTCAAGCTTTGCATTTGTTCTACTGAAAGCTTTGAGCGCTTCATAAGGCTTAGGATAACCCTCGCGCCTTAAAATGGTCTGAATAGCTTCTGCCACCACAACCCAGTTGTTTTCAAGCTCTTTTCTGATGTTATCCTCATTAATAAGCAGCTTATCTAAACCTCTTAGTGTTGAGTTAAAAGCAATGAGCGTATAGCTTAACGGAACACCAATGTTTCTTAGAACCGTGCTGTCTGTTAAATCGCGTTGCAAACGAGAAACAGGAAGTTTTTCTGCTAAATGACCAAACAGAGCGTTGGCTAAGCCAATGTTTCCTTCCGAGTTTTCGTAGTCAATCGGATTTACTTTATGTGGCATGGCCGAAGACCCAACTTCTCCTTCTTTGATTTTCTGCTTGAATAAATCGTTTGAGATGTAAGTCCACATATCGCGGTCTAAATCAAGCACAATCGTGTTTATTCTTCGCAAAGCATCGCACCAAGCAGCAATGTTGTCGTAGTGTTCAATTTGGGTGGTTGTTTGAGAACGACTCAAACCGAGCGTTTCATTCACAAAATCATTTCCAAAAGCTACCCAATCAGTTGCTGGGTAAGCAACTTGGTGTGCATTGAAATTACCTGTAGCACCACCAAATTTTGCGGAAAACGGAACAGCTAAAAGATGCTTTTTCTGTGCTTCTAATCGTTCTACAAAAACCATAATCTCTTTCCCCATTCTGGTAGGAGAGGCTGGTTGGCCATGAGTTCTCGCAAGCAACGGAATTTCTTTCCATTCTTCTGCCAAAGAATTTAGGCGGTCAAGCACCTTGTCCAACAATGGCAAATAGACTTGCTCAGTCGCTTCTTTCATCATCAAAGGCGTAGCCGTATTGTTGATGTCTTGGCTAGTTAAACCAAAGTGTACAAACTCCATTTGGTCACCAATTCCCAAGACTTCCATCTTTTCTTTGATGAGATATTCCACGGCCTTTACATCGTGATTGGTCGTTTTCTCAATGTCTTTTACACGTTGCGTATCCGCTTCAGAAATATCTGTGTAGATTTTTCTCAAGGTTGGATAAAGCGACTTGTCAAAGTCCTTAAGTTGAGGTAAAGGCAGTTCGCATAACTGAATAAAATATTCTATTTCTACCCTAATTCTATAACGAATTAGTGCAGCCTCAGAGAAGTATTCAGAAAGGTTTTTTGTGTGTCTGTGGTAACGTCCATCAATGGGAGTTACAGCGTTGAGAACATTGAGTTCCATATAATCTTGCTTAAGGCGCGAAATTAGCGATTTTTGATGCGCAATATTGGAGCAAGTGAAAGAGAAAATCAGGGTTTCGGCCGTATCATATGTAAACTCATATCCATTCATATATGGGTTGCGAAATCACGAAGTACTGGAGGAGATTGAACTCCAATTAGACACGCCCTCGGAGTGTGCAGCCAAGTTGCTTAATGGCGATGTTGACCTTGGTTTAGTGCCGGTTGCCGTGATACCTCAATTAGATGAAGCGCACATCATTACAAATCGGTGTATTGGCGCAGATGGGCCGGTTGAAACCGTCTGCCTTTTTAGCGATGTACCGCTTTCCGAAATTGATGAGGTGTTGTTGGACTATCAATCAAGAACTTCGGTTCAGTTGGTTCAGTTATTGGCCGAAAAGCACTGGAACATTTCCCCAAAATGGGTAGAAGCCCAAAACAATTTTATCTCAAAGATTAGAGGCAAAACCGCTGGGGTGGTGATTGGAGATAGAGCGTTTGATTTGAGCAAACGTTACAAGTATGTGTTTGATTTGCCGGAAGAGTGGAAGGCACTAACAGGTTTGCCGTTTGTTTTTGCAGCATGGGTAAGTACAAAAGAGCTAGACCCAGCATTTGTTTCAAAGTTCGAAGAAGCACTTAATTCTGGGCTTTCTGAGAAAGCTAACGCCATAGAAACCATGCATGGTTCTGCCAATGAGGAATTGGTACGATATGTGGAAAACGCAATCAGTTATCAATTTGATGATAAAAAGCGCCAAGCAATGAAACTTTTTCACGATTGGTTGAGTAAGTCAAGTTGAGGCTTTTTAAATCGGTTTGTGCTACACTTAGTTGAAGCGAACCGAATGATTAATTTAGACCCAAACAGCATTTGTAAATGAGACATTCAATTCTACTTTTCGTCCTTGCCACGTTCATATTAATCACGCCAAATTTGGCGGAAGCCCAAATTATAAAAGGGCCAGATAAGATTAAAATGATGCAGGCTAAAGCCAGCATGAATGAGGAAGATTACAACGGGGCGCTTAGAATCTACAGAGCAGAATACACAGACCATGGGAATGATGCCATGCTTAACTACCGAATGGCTGAGTGCTATTTAGCGTTAAAGCAAGGAGAAGATGCACTTTCTTATCTGCAGAAAGCAAAGGAAAATGATGCTGGAATCGATAAAAATTTAGAATACAATACAGCAGTTGCGTATAGAATGATGGCGAAGCAAGAGGAGGCCATTAAGCATGTAGATGCTTACTTGGCTAACGATAAACTGGCCAAGTTTGATAAGGAAAAAGCAGAGGCGTTAAAAGCAAAGTGCAACGCAACATTAGAAATGATGGCTAATCCGGTTGACGTGAAAATTTCTTCTGCTGGTGATGGAATTAACTCTGCAGATAACCATGAATATCATCCATCTGTTACTGCGGATGGTAGAATTATGGTCTTTACGGCCAGACGTCCTGATACCGAAGGCGGAAAACGATATGCCGGAGATAATGACTGGTACGAAGACATTTACATAAGCTATTGGAATGATAGCATAAACGGTTGGGCACCTGCCGTTCCTATCCCAGGCGGAATAAATACCGCTGGGCATGATGCCAGCATGAGTATTTCCCCAGACGGAAGACAATTGTTTGTATTTAAAAATCAGAATGCTGGGGATATTTTCATTTCTAAGACTAGAATGAATAAACGAGCTAGCGAGGCTATTGCAGATGGTTCTCCGGATGCAGCTAGGCTAATGAGCATGAACCGATGGTCAAAAGCTTATGCATTATCTGGTGGCGTCAATAGCGGGTACTGGGACAGTAATGCATCGGTTTCCTCTGATGGTCGTCAAATTTATTTTGCATCTGAAAGAACAAAAGGAAAGGGCAACGGAGACATTTGGGTAGCCAATAAAACAGCAACCAATAAATATGAATCTGCGGTTAACCTGAAAGAGATAAACACTATTGAAGACGAAAAAGGAGTATTTGTAGCGGCCGATAGAAAGACTATTTTCTTCAGCAGCAAAGGGCACAGAAATATGGGCGGCTACGATATTTTCAAGTCTGTGAGACAAGAAGATGGTAGTTGGAGTGCACCTGAAAACCTTGGTTATCCAATTAACACACCTGGAGACGAAGTTGATTTTACGCTAACCGCTGATGGTAAGACTGCTTACTACAGCACCAAAGGTTCTGCTAACGGGAAGTACGATATCATGAAAATTGACTTGACTAACTACCAGCTTGTAGCTCCGGTAAAAGTCGATTAAGCCAGAATCTACTTGGCAGGCTGGTCGTAGATGGTTTCGTCAGAAACCTTGGTCAGCTCAACCTCCTTTAAAATACCATCAAGATATTTTTCAAAATCTCTAAGGTTTTCTGGTGGGCTTCTTCTATTCACAACCCGTTTTGAAATTCCGTTTAATCTTACTTCTGTTAAACAAGAAGGGAAATCTGAAATTGGAGTAGGATAGAGGCTATCTAATTCAAAGTACTTGTACTCCCTGGCCATGTCCTTAATCTGCTGAACTTTCTCTGCAGGAATTAAGGCCGTGTAGGTTCCAATGTTTTCTACAAATCGTTTTCCAACATATTTTACTTCACCATTATCTAAAAACGTGGCCTTATACATTGGACACTGACCGTAGCATGCAGTACGCTGAATGCTTGCAAGTAACTGTGGCTCAGACGCCATAGTTGTTTCGGCTTGTGCTGATGAAGTGCTGGTAGCTGAAGCACTTTTTTCGGTGCTTTTACAACCGATAAAACTTGCTGCAGAAACAAGAACCGTAAGCGAGAGAAGTAGATTTTTCATGTCGTTAATTTGAATGACCTAAGCCAAAAACCTTACCACAGATTTATTTCTTCTTCTTAGCAGGTGGTTGATAGCCGCGTTGTTTGGCCATATCCTCCAGACGCTTCTGGAAATTTGACTGCTTCTTTGGTTTCTTTTTGTTCTCCTGAAGCTTCTTGTGAATCGCTTCATCATCTACCAAGAATTTGAAAGCGTAATTCTGCCCAAACGTCATAATGTTGGCCAAGAAATAATAGTAACTAAGACCAGATGCGTAGCTGTTAAACCAACCCAACATCATTACCGGCATGAGATACATCATCCATTTCATTTGCTCCATTTGCGGATTACCAGCCTGCATACTCATGTTTAAACGAGTATAAAAGATGGTTGAAACAGTCATCAGCAACGTAAATAAACTCACGTGATCTCCGTAGAAAGGAATCTCAAACGGCAAGTCTAAAATGCTATCGTAACTACTTAAATCATCTGCCCAAAGGAATGCTTCTTGCCTCAGCTCAATTGAGGCCGGGAAAAAGCGGAACAGGGCAATCAGAATTGGCATCTGAAACAACATTGGTAAACATCCGCCCAACGGGTTAACCCCAGCTTTAGAATACAGCGACATTGTGGCTTGCTGCTTTGCCATTGGGTCGTCCTTGTCTTCAAACTTCTTGTTGATTTCCTCAATTTCTGGTTTGAGAACACGCATTTTGGCCGTGCTCATGTATGCCTTGTAAGTGAAAGGCATAAGTCCCATTTTAATGAGGATGGTCAGAATAAGAATGATGATTCCGTATCCTAGTCCGGTGTCTTTTAGGAAATCAAATACAGGGATAACCAACCATTTGTTTACCCAGCCAAAAATTCCCCAACCAAGCGGAATCAGTTCCTCCAAGCCGAGGTCATATTCCTTTAAAGAGTTGTAGTGGTTTGGCCCGAAATAAAACTGCAGCGCAACCTGCTCAGACTCTTGGCCCATGTACGGAATGGTCAGCTTAGCATCGCAGGTTTTTACAACATCAAGACTCTCTTCATCTCTAGATGTTTCAATGTCTGTTGGCGATTCCCAACCATCTTTTGCAATTAGAACGGAGCTAAAGAATTGCTGCTTAAAAGCTACCCAGTGCAAATCTGCCTGAATCTCTTCTTTATCATCAGATGTCTCAGAAATGTAATCAACATCTTCATCGCTAAAGCGATAGTAGATGGTTGAGTTCATCCGTTCGTTTTCAAGGCTTTTTTCCTGACTTGGCAAGTCATTTCTCCAATGTAAATCCAACGAACGCGTGTTTCTTTCAATCACGCCATCCAGCCCAACTAGATTGATGTCGAAATCAACCATGTAAGAAGAGCCTGTAAGTGTATAAACGTATTCTAAATACTTATTTGGACCAGCAGGCAAACGCATAGAAAGCGTCTTTCTGTCTTCGCCAGAAATATTAAACCCATCAGCCGAAGGTTGGAAGTATAAATCTTGAGTAACAATTCTGTTGTTCTGAGAAAAGAACTCCAATGAAAAGCGGTTTTCTTCGCCTTCAAACAACATCAAAGGAAGAGAATCGTGCGTTTGGTAATCCTTTAGTTGAACAGATAAAGGATGACCACCTTTTTTGCTCACCGTAATGGCAAGCACTTCATTTTCAATTACAACTGTTCCGTCTTCGCCAACTGCCGCATTTCCAAAATCGCCAAATTGGCTTTTGAGCTTAGCTTCTGCAAGAGAGTCTATTGCTGGGTTAGCAGCTGTTGCCACAGCGGCAGTATCATTATACTGCGCAACGGCTGCTTCAATTTCTGGTTCGTTCAAACGCTGAGTCTCAGCCTCTGCCGTAGCAATGGAGTCTTGTATGCGCTGAATCTCTGCTTTTTCTTCAGCAGATGGTCCCATGTATGCCTGGAACCCGATGAATATGAGGAGGATTAGGGTTAGCCCTATGGCCGAATTCTTGTCCATACCGTAATTTTAATTGGGGCGCAAAGATAGAAAGCTTGTCCGCTTACAAGAATTGGAATTTAAGCCTTGAGGGCAGCTTCTACAAACTTGGCAAACAACGGATGCGGCTCTGCCACCGTACTTTTATATTCTGGATGAAATTGAACACCAATAAACCAAGGATGTTCAACTAATTCTACAATCTCAACAAGGTTAGAGTTTGGGTTAATCCCCGAGGCAATCATACCTGCTTTTTCGTACTTGTCTAGGTACGTGTTATTGAACTCAAACCTATGTCGATGTCGTTCTTCAATGTTGGTTTTTGCGTAAACCGAATAACCTTTTGTTCCTTCTTTAAGCTGACATGGATAAGCGCCTAAACGCATGGTTCCTCCTTTTTTGGTCACCTTTTTCTGAGACTCCATAATGTCAATTACGGGCTCCGCAGTTTTAGGATTTATCTCGGTGCTGTTAGCACCTGTTAAACCAAGTACATTTCTGCCAAATTCAACCACGGCACATTGCATTCCAAGACAGATTCCTAAAAACGGAACTTTGTTTTCTCGGGCATATCGCACAGCAGTTACCTTTCCTTCAATTCCTCTATCTCCAAAACCTGGCGCAACCAAAATTCCTTTTAAATCGCCAAGTTTTTCGGCAACGTTATCGTCATTCAGGTCTTCACTATGAATCCATTGTACATCAACAGAACACTCGTTTTCTACACCAGCATGAATAAGCGCTTCGGCAATAGATTTGTAGGCATCTTTTAGCTCAACATATTTACCTACTAAGCCAATTTTAACCTTGGCTGTTGGGTTTTTAAGAATGCTCAAAAAGTGCTTCCAGTTGTCTAAACTAGGCTCCTGTTTTGGGGCGAGTTTCAGCTTGTTCAATACCACCGAATCTAGCTTTTCCTTCTGCATTAGAAGCGGAACTTCATAAATGGTTGAAGCATCTAAAGATTCAATAACCGCATTCTGAGTTACGTTACAGAAAAGGGCAATTTTCTTTCGCTGTTCTGCTGGAATTTTTCTGTCTGCACGGCAAACCAAAATGTCTGGCTGAAGGCCACTTTCAAGCAGCGTTTTTACCGAGTGTTGTGTTGGTTTGGTCTTAAGTTCACCAGATGTTGCTAGGTACGGAAGCAAGGTTAAGTGAATAACCAAATTGTTGCCTTCGCCTTGTTCCCAATTAAACTGTCTAACCGCCTCTATGTAAGGAAGTGACTCAATATCTCCAACAGTTCCTCCAATCTCTGTAATTACAATGTCGTAATCGCCATTCTCGCCAAGAAGCTGAATCCTGCGTTTTATTTCATCAGTAATATGTGGGATAATCTGAACCGTTTTTCCGAGAAACTCGCCTTGCCGCTCCTTATTAATAACGGTTTGATAAATCCGTCCGGTGGTAACGTTATTGTCCTGACTGGTAGGAACGCCTAGAAAACGTTCGTAATGTCCGAGGTCAAGGTCGGTTTCTGCACCATCGTCTGTAACGTAGCATTCTCCGTGTTCGTACGGATTTAGCGTGCCGGGATCTACGTTAATATATGGGTCGAGTTTTTGAATAGTAACTCGGTAGCCTCTTGCTTGAAGCAAAGTGGCCAAAGAGGCAGAAATAATTCCTTTTCCTAATGAGGAAGTAACTCCTCCTGTAACGAAAATGTACTTGGTTCCGGGCATCTGTTAACGCAATTCTGTAGGTGGATGAACGGGAAACAAAACTACGGATATATGCTGTGACATTGCTTGAAAAAATAGTTGATTTTCATTCCTTTTCAACATCATGTACGGTCATTTGGTTGTTTATTTTTGATCCAGCCATGACCCACAACCAACTCTTCCAACAAATTCAGAAAAAGCGCAGTTTCCTCTGCATTGGACTGGATACCGATCTTGCCAAAATTCCGTCTCACTTATTAAGCTACCAAGACCCAGTTTTTGAGTTTAATAAACGGATAATTGAAGCTACTCAAGACTTGTGCGTTGCCTATAAACCGAACATAGCTTTTTACGAAAGCCAAGGTTTTGAAGGTTGGATTTCTCTAGAAAAAACAGTTCAGGAAATTCCTGATGATATTCTAAAGTTGGCTGATGCCAAACGTGGCGATATTGGAAATACATCTAGAATGTATGCCAAAGGATTTTTTGATCAAATGAATTTTGATGCGCTAACGCTTTCGCCTTACATGGGTTCGGATAGTGTATTGCCTTATTTTCAATTTGCCAATAAATGGGTGGTTTTGTTGGCACTTACGTCTAACGAGGGAGCTTCCGATTTCCAATACCTGAAAACGGAAAACGGTCAGTTGTTTGAAGAGGTTTTACGCGGTTCTAAAGAATGGGGAACCATTGATAATACCATGTTTGTTGTGGGTGCAACCAAAGCAAGCTTGATGAAAAAGGTTCGGAAAATTGTACCCGAACATTTCTTGCTCGTTCCAGGCGTTGGAGCGCAAGGCGGCAGCTTGGCAGATGTTGCCAAAAACGGCATGAACGATAAATGCGGTTTGCTCGTAAACTCTTCTCGTGGAATAATCTATGCTGGCAATGGCGAAGACTTTGCAGATGCCGCTAGGGCAGCCGCATTGGAGCTTCAAAAGCAAATGGCAAGCCTGCTAGACGAGGCTGGGTTATAAAATTCCACCATCTTTAGGTCATGTCTCGGCTTAGGGAAGACTTATTACAACACATTTGGCAACATCAATTGTTCGATTCTCAGAATCTGAGAACCGTAGATGGTGCTGTTGTGGAGATAATCAGAAGCGGTGATCTAAACTCAAATGCTGGCCCAGATTTTTCAAACGCTCGGCTAAAAATTGATGGAGTAAAATGGGCAGGTAATGTTGAGATTCACGTTAGGAGTTCTGATTGGTTGAGGCATAATCATCAGCATGATTCCAATTACCAGAACATCATTTTGCATGTGGTTTTTGAGGATGATTTAGATGAAACCCTCGGCTCATTTCCAACCTTAGTACTAAAGGATTCAATTTCAAATCAAGTGCTTACTCGATATGAATTGATGCTAAACGCACCAGATGAAATTCCTTGTGGCACCCAGTTTATGGATGTGCCCGAAATTATCAGAAATGGATGGTTCGATTCGCTGATTGTATCTCGGTTACAGCGTAAATCGGAATGGATTGCTGAACTAATAAACCAGAACGCTGGTGATTTGGAACAGGCTTTTCAAATTGCACTTTTTCGCGCGTTTGGAATGAAAGTGAATTCAGAAACGTTTGAAATGCTGGGGAAAATCACTCCGTGGAAAATGCTCGCTAAGCATCAAGATAATTTGCTTCAATTAGAAGCAATTCTTTTTGGGAACGCAGGTTTCTTAGACAGTGCGGAGGAACCGTATCAGGCAGAGCTTTCAAAGGAATATGAATTCCTTCGGCATAAGTATAACTTGAACCCCATGAGCAAGAATCAATGGAAGTTTGCTCGAATGCACCCAAAGAATTTTCCGCCTTTAAGAATTGCACAGATTGCCGCGCTCTTTAATCAGACTGGGGCATTCTTTAAGTGGTTTGGAGGTAAGTCGTCTGCAGATTTAGTACAAAACTTAATGGTTGAGCCATCCAATTATTGGCAAACGCATTATCGCTTTGGAAAAGAATTTCCGACAAAAGGAAATAGAATTGGGAAGTCGATGGCGCAGAACATACTCATAAACGTGCTGGCTCCGTTTCTCTTCATTCTTTCAGAAAGAGAATCGAAAATGGAATTGAAAGAGCAGGCAATTTCAGTTTTAGAACAGCTAAAACCTGAAACAAATAAGAAGACCAAAGCTTTTGTTAATGTGGGATTGCAATTGAGCAACGCCATGGAATCTCAAGCGTTAATTGAGCTCAAAACCAACTTCTGCGACCACAAAAAATGCATAAATTGCAGAA
>JBMYXX010000068.1:0-11490 GCA_049608805.1 Flavobacteriales bacterium
TAAACCATCTCAAATACTCCTTGAACCATCACGGAGAAACACCGCTCCGTGTATTGCTTATGCAGCTTTCCGCATTAAGGCCATGAATCCAAGTGCAAGTATGGTTGTGGCTCCTTCAGATCATCTTATTCTCAAGGATGCAGAATACACTTCGTTGATTAATCAGGCGTTTGATGTGGTTGAAAAAGAAGACGCGTTAATCACTCTTGGAATTACGCCAACTCGTCCTGATACTGGTTACGGTTATATTCAGTTTGAGGAGAAAGAGGGAGACGAAGGCGTTCATAAAGTGAAAAGCTTTACCGAAAAACCAGATTTAGAAATGGCCAAACAGTTGATCAAGAGTGGTGAGTTTTTGTGGAATGCAGGGATTTTTGTTTGGTCGGTTGATGGTATAGTCAGTTCGTTTAAGCAGCATATGCCAGATTTGCATCAGTTGTTTGTAGATGGTGAAGAGCAGTTTAATACTCGTTCGGAGAAAAAGCAAATTGAAAGCATTTACATGCAATGCAAGAGCATTTCCATTGATTATGGAATTATGGAAAAAGCCAAAAACGTTTATACGCTTGCAGCAGATATTGGCTGGAGCGATTTAGGTACGTGGGGCTCACTTTATTCTTATTCTGATAAGGACGAAGAAGGGCATGTTATTCAAGGAAAGAACGTTCTCACTTACGATTCTAAAAATTGCGTTGTAAACGTTCCTAAAAACAAGCTTGTTGTTTTGCAAGGAATGGAAGATATGATTGTTGTAGAAAACGATGATATTCTGCTGGTTTGCAAGCAAGAAGATGAGCAACAAATCAAGCGAATTGTTAACGATGTAAAAGCCACGAAGGGCGAGAAATTCGTTTAGACCTGATGTTACGGAAAGCACTTTCGATTTTCCTTGTTCTTCTTTCGATTTCTACTTTCGCCCAAAAGGCGAAGTTCGATAGCATTGTCAATCTTATTGATGCTCATCCAGAACACGATACAACCCGTGTCAATTGGCTAATGGAGCTTCAGAAATACTCGGTTTTTGACGATGCCGAGGATTTCCTTCCTTATGCCGAAGAGGCATTCATGATTAGCAAGAAAATTGGTTATGAAAGCGGACTTGGGAATAGCCTAAACGTTATTGGTATATACTACTATCAGCGTGGCGATTATGAGGTTGCGCTGGATTATCTGTTCCGATCAATTCATGTACTAGATTCTGTTGGGTTAAAATCCGACCTAATTTTCCCGTACAATAATGTAGCAATGGTTAATAATCGGCTAAAGCATTATGCCGAGGCGGAAAAGGCGTACAGAGAAATTCTCGATTTGCTTGATAACCAGAAGGGTGCCAACCCGATGCACATAGCCGCAGTAAGCAACAACCTAGCGGTTTGCTTGCAAACACAAGAGAAGTTTGAGGAAAGTTTAGAGCCCATTTCCAAAATTGTTGCCATTTCAACTGAGTTGGGTTACGGCCCAGGAGTTGCCTTGGGCGAGGTTAACTGGAGCAAATCGCTGAACGCGCTAGAACGTTGGTCTGAGTCGTTAAAGCACGCTCAAAAGTCGTATGAATTTGCGCTCTCGGCAGGAATGAAAAACGCCAAGGCATCGGCCATGCGAAATCTTGCCAGAGCACATTCTGGCCTTGGAAATCATAAGTTGGCGATGGCATTTGCAGATAGTTCGGTTGAGATTTTTAGAGAAATACAGCAAATGGGCGAATTGTTTCCATCACTCTATTATCAATCTGAAGTTTATGAGAATGCAGGTAAATCTAACCTAGCCCTGTCGGTTTTCAAGGAGTTTCATGAGCTTCAAGATTCGGTTCACTCAGAAGAAACCAAGAAGATTACAGAAAGCATGCGAGCTAAGTTTGAAACAGACGAAGCCGTAAAAGACAAGCAACTAGCGGAGCTTGAAGCGCAGAAAGCAGAAGCAGAAAGTGCTCGAAATCGCAACTTGCTAATAGCCGCAATTGCGGTTGCATTCCTCATTCTCATCATTGGGTTCTTGTACGTAAATCGGTTGCAAGCGCAGAAGAAAGCACAGATGCTTCAAGTAGAAGGCGATTTGCGCGAATCTCGAATGAAAGCCATTCGTTCGCAACTTAATCCGCATTTCATTTTTAATGCGCTTAATTCAATTCAGTACCTGTTTTACTCAGGCGATAAAAAAACGGCAAGCCAGTTTATGGGCGATTTTGCAACGCTCATGCGCAACGTGCTTGACATGAGTTCGAAGGCTGATGTGACCATTTCCGAAGAGAAGAAAATGCTTTCGCACTATCTCGATTTAGAACGAATGCGAATGGAAAACGCATTCGATTATTCGTTTGAGATTGACGAGAAGTTAGATGCTGAGAAGGTGAAATTGCCAACCATGTTGCTTCAACCGTATGTGGAAAATGCAGTAAAGCATGCATTCCAAGGAACGAAGGAAGGAGGACAGCTCAACATTTCTATCGCGAAGCAAAACAGCAAGTTGCTGGTGAAAATTGAGGATAATGGCGTGGGACTTCGATACAATTCTCCCGATGGTCGAATCACTCAGTCTGACCAAGAGCACAAATCATTTTCTACTGATGCCAATGCCGAACGCGTGGCAATGATAAATGAAGGAAGAAAGCAATCTGTTGGTGTGAAAATGGAAGACCTTTCCGAACTTGGCGAAGGAAATGGAACGCGTGTTACCATCAATATACCGCTTGCGTAAATGAGCATTAAAGCACTCATAATTGACGATGAAAGTCACGCACGAAAAATGCTGGCAATGCTGCTGCAAGATGCGGAGGTTCAAGTCGATGTTTTAGCCGAAGCAGCATCAGCTGAAGAAGGAATTCAACTTCTCAAAGAACATGAGCCTGATGTGCTTTTCTTAGACATTGATATGCCGGGTTTGAGCGGTATGCAACTGGCAGGAATGCTCGGTGAAGACCGCGATTTTGAAATCATCTTTATCACAGGACATCAAGAACACGCCTCAAAAGCGTTTAGAGTGAAAGCGTTGGATTTTCTGATGAAACCCGTTTCGCCACGCGAATTGGATGAGGCGCTTCAGCGGCTTCAATCGGCATTGGAAACGCGCCAAAAACCGCTCAATATTTCTGACAACCGCATTGCTTTACCAATGCTCAATGGTCTAGAGTTGGTCAGCACTTCTGAAATTCTGGTGCTGGAAGCAGAGCGTGCTTACACTAGCCTTCAACTCAAAACGGGAGAAAAAAAGTTGGTGAGCAAACGGTTGAGGCTGTTTGAAGATTTGCTTTCTAATCGAGAAAATTTCAAACGTGTTCATCGTTCCTATTTGGTAAATCTGAACGAGGTAAATCGCTATGCGAAGGCCGAAAGTCTACTCATTCTGAACGGTGGAGTAGAAGTTCCTGTTTCTAAGGAGCATAAGCACGAAGTGGATAGCTACTTCGAGCGGCTAAGACCATAATCTATTCTGTTTGTGCGTGAATTCTCATGGGTACACATGTCAATTTTTTGTTAATATCGGATAAATGTGTTTATAGGATTATACGATAATTAGTAAATTTGTGGGGTTGTGTGGAAAATAGACCTATCCGATATTAACGACCTGCAAATTGGACTTGATCGTATTGAACAGAAAAAACTTCTGTTAGATACGAAACGTCCTATGGCCCAAATTGCCCTTGATAGGCTTCGCGAGGGTCTTAATCTCGAGTGGACCTATAATTCCACAAGCATTGAAGGCAACACACTTACCCTCAATGAAACTCGGGTAGTTCTGCAAGATGGCATGACCGTAAAAGGCAAATCCATGCGCGAGCATTTTGAGGTTGCCAATCATCATGATGCCATTGAATACCTAGAAGGGCTGGTTGGTTCGGATGCGCCAATGCAAACCAGAGAAATATTGGATTTGCACGAATTGGTAATGTTGAAGTTGGAAAAGTTTTATGCTGGTCGTTTCCGTAATGCGGGTGTTCGTATTGCAGGAGCCAATTTTACTCCGCCTAACGCACGTAAGGTTTCTGACATGGTTGATGAGTTGATTGACTACGTGAACCAAAATGAAGAGGAGTTTTCGCCCATTGTTCTCGCAACTGTTTTCCATCATCGGTTTGTTTGGATCCATCCATTTTTTGATGGAAACGGGCGTACGGTACGTTTGGCAATGAATCTTCTGCTTATGCGAAAGGGCTATCCGCCAGCTATCATTCTAAAGAACGATAGGAGAAAATACTACGCTGCTTTAAATCAGGCCAATAATGGTTCGTATGCTAAACTCCTGCTTCTAATGATGCAGGCGGTTGAGCGTTCGCTCGATATTTATTTGAGCATGTATCCTGATGCTAACGAGTATAAACCGATTTCTAACATTGTTGAAGAAAGTCAACTGCCTTATGGCCAAGAGTACGTGAGTTTGCTTGCTCGGCAGGGCAAGATCGATGCTTACAAGGAAGGCCGCAATTGGGTTACCACGCAAGAGGCCATTGTAGAATACATGGCCAACAGGCAACGGAAGCGTTAATCCATAACGGAGCCAACTACGGTTGGCTCCGTTTTTAGCAATCTCGTAAATCAGTTTCCGCCATTCGTATATCGGCATCACATTTTCGTGCATGTTGTACTGTGCTTTGCCCCATAACCAAAACACAAAACATCATGAAAAAATTATTCTTAACCACGCTAATGGCCGTTACCACGGCTTTTGGCTATTCGCAAACGCCCTATTGGTCTTACGCCTTCGATAATGGCGCAATGACCGATGCTATGGGTAATGACGACCTCACACAAAATGGGTCTGCACTAACAACAGTTGCAGACCGTTTTGCTAATGCAAACGATGCGGTAACGCTAAACGGAGATTATTTAGTTGGAGGTACAACCGGAGCAGGGAGTTATTCTGTAAGCGTTTGGTTAAAAGATGTTGCAAACTCGCCAGACGAGCGTTTATTCGCACATCAGTTTCTGAATAATTACGGATACAGTCTTCGTACCCAAAACGGATTGGTTAAGGCTACCTGTCGGTTTGGAACTTCGGTAAACAACAACCCATATTCAGGTTCTTCTTCTGCATTTTTGGTGGGACCTGATGTTACAGATGGTAATTGGCATCATGTTGTACTTACCGCAAGGGAATTTATAACCAACGGATTTGAGTACAAGTTTGAGTACAAGTTGTATGTCGATGGTGTACAGGTCGACTCCGATGTGAGAACGGTTTCAATGATTAGCGGGGCTAATCGTCAGCATGAAGGATTGGCTTCTGGGTCAACTCTGGTGGTTGGAACTACGCTTTCGGATAACGTGAGTCATTACGAAAACACAATTGATGACATTGCCTTCTATAAGGAAGACCTTACAGCCGCTGAAGTCCTAGCCATATTTAGTGACAGACCCGCTGTAACCATATATGTTGATGAAGATGCAACTGGAGCCAATGATGGAAGTTCTTGGGCAGATGCATTCGTTAGTCTGAAAGACGCAACGGATTACGCTACTGTAGTTGGCGATGAAATTTGGGTTGCAGACGGAACTTACTTGCCAGATCCTTCTTCTAGAACAGCAAGCTTTAATCTTGGAACTGGAATTTCTCTTTACGGTGGTTTTAATGGAACAGAAACGGCTCTTTCTCAAAGAGATTGGAGAACGAATGAGACCGTTCTTTCTGGTGACCTTTTAGGAAATGATAACGCTAACCTTGATTATAATGAAGCAACTAGAAACGATAACACTTATCGTATTGTGGTGCTTTCTGGGGATAATACGCTGATTGACGGTGTAACGATTTCTGGAGGTCATGGAAACAACACCAGTGACAATAATTATAACAGAGGGTCGGCTATTCGCAAGTTTGGTGCGATAAATACGGTCGATGTCAGGAACTGCATTATCGAAAATAACGTGGCAAATATTATTGCTGGTATAATGTGCGAATACACCTCTAGTTCCGCTCATACTACAAATCTTGAAAACTGCACTTTTCGAAATAACGTAAGCCGATATGGTTCGGCATATATGGTCTCTCACCTAGCAGGAACGGGAACGGCCACCGTTGCAAACTGTTTAATGGCAGATAATCAGGCAACTAATTTATCTCCAGGGGTAGGCTTTAGCGGTAGTGCGGGTTTTTTAGATAGTCGTGCTGGTTCTTCGCTAAATGCATCTGTGATCAATTGTACAGTAGTTGATAATGTAGATAATGGTACAGGTACAGGAAATGAGCCTGCACCAGTGGCGGTTAGACGACATGGTGGAACGCTAGATCTTGCTATAGTAAACTGTGCGTTTGACGGCAATTCTGCGTCAAAATCAATTGGACGATTAAATTCTGGAAACTGCCCAACAACTGCAGTGTTGAGTAACAATAGACGCCCCGATACAAACGTCTCTTTTTGCACCGCAACATCTACTAATGAAAGTAGCGTGGGCCTAAACCTGAATGCCGCTTATCGGCCTGTTGCAGGTTCATCTTCCATAGATGCTGGAGATAACAGCTACGCAGTTGGAACAGAAGATGTTGATGGAAATAACCGTATCATGAATTCAACGATTGATATAGGCGCATTTGAATACGACCCATCGGCTTGTAGTCCCATTACGCAGCAACCTGTTGCTGTAGGTTTTTGTGCAGGCGATAATGTGACTTTGTCGGTTGGCACAACAGGAACAATTACATCTTATCAGTGGAAAAAAGGTGGAGCCAATGTTACTGGTGCAACTTCTGCCACATTAACCTTAACAAACGCACAGAGCGGAGATGCTGGCGATTACACAGTAGAAGTGGTTGCTACTTGCGGAACAGTTACTTCGAGCGCGGCTACATTAAGCTTGAATGCATCAACTCCAACAATCACAACTCAACCTTCAGACGCATCGGGTTGCGAATCTGACGATGTGGGAATTGCAGTTGGAGCCGATGGTTCTGGCCTTACCTATCAATGGTATCAAGATGGAAACGCTGTTTCAGGTGCCAACAGTTCATCTCTTTTCTTTGATGGAATTGATGCAGCAGAAGCTGGAGACTACACCGTAATTGTTGATGGAGCGGGTGTTTGCCCAATTACCTCCGATGTTGCGGTGGTTACCGTTAACCCGATTCCGAGTTATAGCCAGCAGCCAACGAATCAATTGGGTTGTTTGGGAGGTGACGTGACATTTACTGCTAACGCCAACGGAGCAACACTTGTGCAATGGTACAAGGATGGTAATCCGATGGCAGGTGAATTGTCGTCTACTCTTACGTTGTCTGGTTTGGTTGCTGGCGATATAGCAACCTATAAAATGATTGCATCCAACTCGTGTGGTGCACTTTTTTCAGACGATGTGCAATTGAATATCGGTAGTTCTACCACAATTACAAGTCAGCCACAAGGCGCAAGCCAGTGTGAGAATACAAATGTTACGTTCAGTGCAAGTGTTACTGGAACTAACATCAGCTATCAGTGGCAATTAGATGGTCAAGATTTGTCGGGTGCAACGTTCCCAAATCTTATCGTCAATGGACTTACGCAATCTGACGAAGGAGATTACACGTGCGTGGTTACTGGTACTTGCGGAGTTGAAACTACGAACATCGCAACGCTAGTGGTTAAAGATCCAGCGGCTATTACAACTACAGTTTCTGATTTCACAGAATGCGAAGGTGAAGATGTGACGTTTAGCGTTTCTGCCACTGGAGATGGATTGAGCTATGCTTGGATTGACCAAACCGGTTACATAGCTGGCGAAACGGGTTCTAGCTTGTCGCTTACAGATGTTCAAGCATCAGATGCTGGTTCTTATACCGTTGAGGTTGCTGGAACTTGTGGAGCACCAGTTGCCGATGCTGGAGATTTGACAGTAAATGCGATTCCTGTTCCTGTAATTACCGAGAATTTGGGAATGCTCGAAACGGGTGTTTTCGATACCTACCAATGGTACATTGATGGAAACATCCAAAATGGAGAAACAGGGTCTTCTATTACAATTACTGTTTCTGGAGATTACACGGTTGAAGTAACCGAGAATGGTTGCGAAGGAAGTTCAGCTCCATACAACGTAATGACTGTTGGCATTGAAGAGCAATCGGCCTCAATTGTAGCTGCTTACCCAAATCCGTTTACGAATATGGTAACGGTTGAGTTGGACGGTTTTGCAGGACAAACGGAAATCACCGTTGTAGATATGACGGGTAGAGTAGTGTTCACTACCGTGGAAACAACTACAAAAGCTCAATTGAACTTGAATAACGTTTCAAGTGGAACGTACGGTTTGATAGTTCGCGGTGAAAATGGTAAGACTGCCATGAGCAGATTGATCAAGAACTGATGTTTTGGTTTCAGTAACCGTGATTGGAAGGGGAGGCGTAGGCCTCCCCTTTTTTCGTACATCCGTAAACCCGTTTCCGCCATTCGTATATCGGCACCACTTTTTCGTGCGTGTTGTGCGGTGCTTTGTCCTCGAACCAAAACACAAAACATCATGAAAAAAGTATTACTAAGTATGGCAGTTGGGCTAGTAGCCTTTGCTACATCGGCACAAACCCGGTATTACGTTAACCCGAGCGCTATAGGCGCAGGAGACGGAACAAGCTGGGGAGATGCATTCACAAGCTTGAACGCAGCCTTTACGTTTCACAATGCATCGGGTAGTGGATATGATACTCTTTGGGTTAAAGAAGGCGTTTACACACCTTACGTATCTGCACAAACAGACAAGTATGATCTAACAAGAACGCACAATATCTATGGCGGATTTGTTGGGACTGAAACCAGCCTGTCGCAACGCGATTTGGCAAATCATCAAACCATAATTACGGGCGATGTGCTGGGCAACGATAATGATAATGTTGTTTTTGATGAACCAACTCGGTCAGATAATCTACAGTCCTTGCTGTATATCGACCCCTCGGTTTACTACACAACAATAGATGGGGTGATTTTTGAAGGTGCTAATTCACTTAATGGACAGGGCCAAGTTGTGAGATTTGAGCAAACAGGCGGTACTTACGCCATCAATATGAATAATGTTGTTTTTAGAAACAACAGCATGGAAAATGGCACGATGATCTACTGCCATTTGGGTCAGAATTACACCGGAGCATACGTAAACACGTATACCAACTGCGAGTTTACCAATAACGCAGCAGGCAATTTGCTGTACACCATTAGAGCAAAGCGCCATAGTGTAGAGTATAATATGGTGAATACACTCTTTGCAGAAAATCGGATAATGACTTCTGGAGGAACGCTTATCAGAGCTGAAATCTCTGGACAATACCCAAACGTTTACAGAAATGTAAGGTTGATTAATTGCACGATTGCAAAGAACACTTCGGTGTCGGGAACGGGCACCGTTTGTACGGTGGGTGAATACACCAATATCAACACGCCAGAGTATCAAGATCAAGGTCTTTGGATTCGTAATACGATTGAGCAAGACAACGACTTCAGCCACTTTGCAAGCTTGCTGAGGACGCACAACAGTGTTAAAATGGATACGCTGGTAGTAACCAATTCTTTCATTGAATCCGAGTTAACCGACACCATTGCTTATCATTATGAAGAAAGTGGATTGAATTCAACTGACCAAGCAGGTTTTGTGGACGTAACAAACAGCAATTATCGTCTTTCTACTTGTTCTCCAGCCTTGAATATTGGTGATGTAACAGGTCTTTCAGACTTCTTGCCATCATCTGATTTAGATGGAAACACTCGCGAATACGGTACCATCGACCTTGGAGCTTATGAACTTAATTCAGCAGCGCAACCAACGGTAACCCAAGCTTCCGCGATAATGCACATCAGCCAAACATCTATTACGGCAAACGGTGGAACAAGCTTTACTTGGTTCCGAAATGGTGAAGTAGTTCCGGGTGCAGGCGCTAGTCTTTTCAGCGTTCCTGGACCAGGAGTTTATCAAGTACAAGTTGAGTACGGAAACGGTTGCACGGCCATGTCTGGCGAATTCAATACATGCGATATCGCACCAATCAGTATTGATATTGAAGGAGACACGCTCATTGCCACTCCAGGATTTTCTCAATACGAATGGTTAAGCAATGACCTTGTTATGGCAGGTCAGGAAAGCGATACGGCCGTGGGTTCAAGCAATTCAAATTCGCACATTCAAGTAATTGTTACCGATGTAAATGGTTGCCAAGCTTCTGCCGAAGCTTATTACTGTGCACCACCTAGAAATGCTCAGATTTTCAGTCAGCAAACTGGGTTGTATGTTATTTCTGTACCTAGTGGAGTTTACTATGGAGAAGACCATGGTATTGAGTACAGCGGAGATGTATACCAATGGACGTACGAAGGTGTTCCAGTAAATGGAGCAGACGAATATCAATACAATTTCTCACCAATGACACCGGGTCTTTACTCTTGTCAGGTTACTTCTCTGTATGGTTGTTTTGCGGAGGTGTTTTACAGAATTTGTCCAGAGCTTACCGTGGCGATTTCTCAAACTGGAAATGCGCTGGAAGCAACTGCTGGGTTTGATACATACCAATGGTATTTGGACGGAGCTGAACTAACGGGAGAAACAAACGCCAGTATTTCACCATCGGCATCAGGCGATTACACCGTTGAAGTTTCGGAAGGCGCATGTTCAGAAACATCTGCAGCGTATAACTACACCATGGTTGGAATTCAGGAATCGGCAAATCGTTCAGTGCGCATCTATCCAAATCCAACGAATAGTCTTGTTTACTTAGACCTAAATGAGTTTGAAGGAACAGCTACCGTAATCGTTTATGATATGTCAGGAAGGGTTGTTTTCAACGGTCAGAGAAACGCAAATGCAGGGCAATTCCAGATTGATTTGAGCAACGTTGTACGCGGTGCTTACACGGTAGAAGTTAGAGGAAAAGACGGTTTCGCAACGCGAAGCAGATTGATAAAGAACTGATGTTTTGGTTTCAGTAGTTGTGAATTGAAAAGGGAGGCTTAGGCCTCCTTTTTCTTTTTCTCTTTTTTCGAGAAACCATACTTGGTCAATCCAGCAACGTTTACCCAAAACATTGCGAAGTAATGCCCTGGCGCGAAAACAGCTTCTAAAGCTTTTCCTTTTTTCTTACCATGTTCTTTTACGCATGCTTCTCCAATGTAAGACATGCGTTTCCAATGCTGCGACCATTTACCATTTGCTCCATCTTCAAAAACTTCTTTTGCGGTGATTTTGATACACAGGGCATGTCCTTTTGGATTGCAGAATTCAACAGGGTTTTCTTCGGCTTCTTGGCTTCGCGATAGCAATGAAGAGAAGATGAAAAGTATGACCAAAAGAAAACGGAGCATGTATGAAGTTAACATGCTCCGCTCTTTAAAGTTTGTCGGTTGGGCGTCTTACAGACTTCCAATCATCTTTTTTGGGTCAACCCACTCGTCATATTCTGCCGATGTGAGGTAGCCGAGGTCAAGCGCAGCTTCCTTCAAAGTAGTTCCTTCTTTGTGTGCTTTTCCAGCAATTTCGGCTGCTTTGTAATAGCCGATTTTCGTATTCAAAGCCGTAACCAACATTAAGCTGTTGTTCACTAACTCGTTGATTCGAGTAT
>JBMYXX010000069.1:0-11338 GCA_049608805.1 Flavobacteriales bacterium
AAGCAAAGTCGGCACCCATTTGCATTGCAGAAGCCACATCATTTCCATTGCTAATACATCCTGCAAGGAGAAGTGTTTTCTTGAAAAAGCTTCTGATTTCCTGAACAAATGGCATTGGGTTTAACGTGCCAGCATGTCCTCCTGCCCCAGCAGAAACCAAGATTAAACCATCTACTCCGGCCTCTGCCGCTTTCTCTGCATGACGCTTCTTAACCACATCGTGCCAAACCAATCCGCCATAGGCGTGAACGGCTTCTACCAATTGAGAAACAGCTCCCAAAGACGTAATGATGATTGGAACTTTGTGCTTGGCGCATATTTCTAGATCTGCCTGAAGCCTTGGGTTTGTGTTATGAACGATAAGATTCACTCCAAACGGAGCGGCTTTCTTGCCTGTTTCCTGTTCAAACTTGGCCAACTCTTCCTTTATCTCAACTACCCATTCTTCAAAACCTTCTGTAGTTCTCTGGTTTAAAGCCGGAAAGGTTCCGATTACACCATTCTTACAACATTCAATAACTATTTCTGGTCCAGAAATAAGGAACATTGGTGCCGCTACAATTGGTAGCGTTAGGTCATTGTAAAATGATGGCTGATTCATAATCTTATTCTTTTTAGGGGTTGTGTTGGCCTTTTAGGCCGAAAGGTTCTTTTCTAACTCTGCTCTAATTTCTGAAATAGACTCATACAATTGCTCGTAAGATTCTATTACAAAGTATTGGTCTTGCATAACGTCTGTTCTAAACGGAGTGTTCAGAATTTGGCTGACATTAAATTCGTGCTTAACGGTTGAATCGGACAAGCAGTTGTTGGTTTCTCCGAACGATGAAATGATTCCCGCTCCGTAAATCCGCAGTTTATCGCTCTCGCGAATAAGCCCAAACTCTATGGTAAACCAATAAATACGACCAAGTAATTCAATGGCCTTGGCATTGTCTATATAGTCTAATGCAATGTGGCTTATTGCCTGAAAAAAATTGGTGTATGCCTTATTGCTTAACAACGGAACGTGACCAAACACATCATGAAACATGTCTGGTTCTTCTAGATAATCTAGCTGTTCCATTTTACGGAGCCAGCAAGTTGCTGTAAACTTCTTTTCAGAAAGAAACTGAAAGAAGTCTTTCTGCTCGCTAATACTAGGAACGGTTTCTAACTGCCAGCCTGTAAGTGGTTCTAAGGCTGTCTTAATTCGTTTAAAATCAGGAATCTTATCGGCAGTAAAGTCAATGACTTTAAGCGCATTCAAAAACTCGCTAGAAGCGTACTTTTCTAGTAGGTCTGTTTGTCGGTTGTAGAGCGTTTTCCAAACCGCAAAATCTTCTTGCGTGTAGTTTTCGTAAATCTGTTCAGAAGGCCTAATCACTACACAAAAACGGATTAAACAAACGTTTCTTGATACTTCTGAATGAGTTTAACATTCAGCTTTCTCATGTACTCTTCGTGCAACCACTTCATGTAACTGTTGGTGGTTTTGGCTAGGCAATGACTGTACTTTCTGGTTCGGTATTCTATCTCCTCATTTAAAAGTAAAGCCAGCTTTTTAGCTTCTTGCAGCGTTTCGGAGTTTTCCATGCACATGTTGGCATGTTGCTCAAGAGACAATTCAATCACCTCTTTTGGTCGTTTAGCTGCCTTCAGCGTTTTATCGTAAACCTCAACAATGTTAAAGTCGATATTCTCCGATTTGCTGAACTTCTCTCTAATCTCTTCAGGCATTTTGTACTTGAACTCTCGCTGAATTTCTTCATCTGAGCGTATGCTATTCAAGTGCATATCTGGATTGCGGAAAATGTGCTCCCAGTTTACGCGCTCTTCCCAAAGGCCAAACCTTGCTAGGTTATTTCCGAGGTCAATTACGTTAAACTCTCTCTTGTTTTTCAGAATCCTAGACCCACGTCCAATCATCTGAAAGTAAAGCGTTAACGAACGTGTTGCTCTATTGAGAATAATCGTTTCTACCGTAGGTTCATCAAACCCAGTTGTAAGAATTCCTACCGAAGTAAGAATGGCATCTGGTGTTTCTTTAAACCATTGCAGAATTTCTCTACGCTCGGCAGTTGTATTCTTATTGTCGAGGTGTCTGATAGCGTAACCCGCGTTTTCAAACGTGCTACAAACGTTTCTAGACGTTTTAATTCCGTTATTGAAAATAAGCGTTTTCTTGCCTAAAGAATGTTCTTGGTAAGAACTCAGCAAGCGATTTTGCATGGCGTAATCTGAATACAATTCTTCAGAAGACCGAACAGTATAATCGCCATTAATACCAATATTTAATGAACTTAAATTAAGGTCGTAAGAAAAGGTATTTGCTTTGGCCAAATAGTTCATTTCTATCAACGATTCTATCGATTCGCCAACCATGAGCTCATCATAATTCTCGTTCATCGGTAAGCTGATGTTTGAGCTTAACGGAGTTGCCGTTACACCCAAAATTGTGCTCTTATCAAAGAACTTTAAGAGCTTGCCGAACGAGTTGTAGTGTGCTTCATCAATAATGAGAAGGCCGATGTCGTCAATCTCAATCGCTTTCTCGTTCAAACGATTATTCAGCGTTTCTACCATGGCCACAAAGCATTGAAACTCGTCTTTGTCTGGCAGTGTTTTTACATCGCTGGTAATCACCTTATTCTTAACGGAAAAAGAGTCTAGCATGCGAGATGTTTGAGCACACAATTCAATTCTGTGTGTCAAAATCATCACTTTATTGCCTGTTTCCTGAATGTACCTTCTGGCAATTTCAGAGAAAATGACTGTCTTTCCGCCTCCTGTAGGAAGTTGGAATAGTAGATTAAACGGTTTTTCCTTCTCAGCCAGTTTATCAAAGATTCGATAAAGTGCTGTGTTCTGGTAATCGTAGAGTTGCTTTTTCTCTACCATTTCTGGTACCGTTTCCGTGGGTATTTTTTCGTTTGAGTCCAATTTGCAATAGTACATATTTTCTTGCGAAAAGCCTTTGCACAAAGCCAATTTGTGGACAATTATTACCGCTTGTTAATAACCATTTTTAAGTGTGGAGAGGGACGCATTGTAACCAACGGTTCTTTCTTAAACTCAAAGCCTTTGGCCTTTTTCAAGCTGTATGCCCTAACAAGCATAGGAACCACCAATTGCATTTCCATTAAGGCAAAGTTGTTTCCAATACACAGCCTTGGCCCTCCCCCAAAAGGAAAATAAACAAACTTGTGCCTGCCTTTTGAGTTCTCGGCATTAAAGCGTTCTGGCTTAAATTTTAGCGGCTCATCCCAATATTTTGGGTCTCGGTGTATGTAATAAACAGGAAGTAAGCAGTTTGTATTCTTGGGTACGTGGTAGCCGCCAATCTGGTCATCTTCTAACGCAAGCCTACCAATTACCCAAGCTGGCGGATATAACCTGAGCGTTTCGTCAATTACCATTTTGGTGTATGACAGCTTTCTTAAATCTTCTAATTGTGGCACTTTGCCGTTTAAAACGGCCTTTTCTTCTTCTACAAGTTTGGCTTCAACATCGGGGTTTTCATCTAAGCAATGCATTAGCCAAGTAAGCGCCACAGCGGTTGTTTCATGACCAGCCAAAAAGATGGTAATTACCTCATCCTGAATTTGCTGATTGCTCATTTTTTCATGCGTATCAGCATCTTCAACCTCCATCAGCATGGCCAACAAATCATCATATTCATCGGTAGAATTTCTACGCTTTGCAATGATGTCTGCAACTACCTGTTTTATGGCATCATAACCACGTTTTTCTTCTCTTATGCTTGGCAACGGAAACCAAAATGGCAGCGGAAACGGATTGGTTACTCGCTTAATGAGATTTTCATTGGCCTTATCAAACTCCTTATGAACCACGTCCATGGCATCTCCAACATCGCTACTAAACATGGCTTTACAAACAATGTCGAGGGTCATTTCCATCATATCTGTAGAAACATCTACCTCGGTGCCATTTTCTAGCTTACTCCATTTATTAACCAACGCCTGACCAGCATCAGCCTTAATTTTAACGAAGCTGGCCAATCTATCTCTATGAAAAGCGGGCTGCATTAACCTGCGCTGTTTACGCCAAAACTCACCTTCGCTAGTAAGCAATCCTTCTCCAAGCAACACCTTAAGTATTATGTAAGCGCGGCTTTTCACATAATTCTTGTTGTTGGTTTGCATTACGTACTTAACCATTTCCGGATTTGACAGCACCAACAGGCTATCGAAATCGGGCATAAAACGGAAGAAAATAGAGTTGAGCTTAAAGATGTCTCCTAGCTCTGGAATGTGTTTTTCGTAGAAGCCAATTGGGTCTTCGGCAAACAGTCTTGCACTGCCAATTGGCCATCCGCCTTTGGCTTCTGGCGGAGTTTTCTTTACTGCAACTTGCGTTGGGGCTTCTTTACTATCTGTTTGCATGATGAGGTCAATTTACAACGCAATTGCATTCAGAAAACCTCTGAGCGCAACGAGTAATCCGCAGTTTATCACCTCGAAGCGAATGCCTATTTTCGCGCGCCCAAATTGCAGCTATGCTTACAACAAACAACATCTCTTTACAGTACGGAAAACGCGTTCTTTTTGATGACGTAAACATCAAATTTACATCTGGTAATTGCTACGGTGTAATTGGTGCCAACGGTGCTGGAAAATCTACGTTTCTTAAAATTCTTTCTGGCGAGATTAGCGCAAATTCTGGTTCGGTTCATATTGAACCAGGCAAGCGGATGGCAGTGCTTAAGCAGGACCACTCTGCTTACAACGACAATACGGTTTTAGACACCGTAATGATGGGACACAGCGGACTTTGGAACAACATTCAAGAACGAAATGCGGTTTATGCCAAGCCAGATTTTTCTGAGGCTGATGGAATAAAAGCTTCTGAATTAGAAGAGCAATTTGCCGAAATGAACGGTTGGAATGCCGAATCTGATGCTTCTGCTTTATTGAGTGGATTGGGAATTAGCGAAGACCAGCACTATACTTTAATGAAGGATATGGCCGGGGCACTTAAGGTGAGAATTCTGCTTGCTCAGGCGCTTTTCGGAGATCCGGACATCCTAATCTTGGATGAGCCAACAAACGACTTGGACTTAAGAACAGTTCAGTGGTTAGAAAACTTCCTAATGGATTTTGAGAACACCGTAATTGTTGTTTCTCACGATAGACACTTTCTTGATACGGTTTGTACCTCAATTGCCGATATCGACTTTAAGAAAATTAAGGTTTACACAGGTAACTACTCTTTTTGGTATCAATCTAGCCAACTGGCTTTAAGACAAAAACTTAGTGCCAACAAAAAGGCTGAGGACAAGAAGAAGGAACTGCAAGATTTTGTGAGGCGATTTAGTGCAAATGCTTCAAAAAGTAAGCAGGCCACAAGTAGAAAGAAACTGCTTGAAAAGATTAATGTTGATGAAATTCAGGCATCATCAAGAAAGTATCCTGGAATCATTTTCAAACAAGCAAGAGACGCTGGGAACCAAGTACTTAGCGTTAATACTTTGAGCAAAAGTCTCAATGGAAAATCGTTGTTTTCTAAACTAACGTTTGAAGTTAACAGAGGAGACAAAATTGCTTTCATCAGCAAAAGCGGATTGGCAACCACTACCCTGTTCCAAATTTTAATGGGAGAGGCCGAGGCCGATTCTGGTAGCTTCAGTTATGGACAAACAATAACAAAGGCTTATCTACCCACAGAAAATGGCCATTTCTTTAATACAGATGACAACCTAATTGACTGGCTAAGAGAGTTTTCTGAGGATAAAAGCGAAATCTACATTAGAGGCTTTCTTGGTAAAATGCTTTTTGCAGGAGAAGAAGTGTTTAAGTCTGCTAAGGTTCTCTCTGGTGGAGAGAAAGTAAGGTGTATGCTTAGCCGAATGATGATGAATGAGGCCAACCTTTTGGTGGTTGACGAACCAACAAACCACCTAGATTTGGAATCTATTCAGGCGTTTAACAACGGGCTTAAAGATTATGACGGAACAGTTTTGTTCACATCTCATGACCATACGTTTGTAGAAACGGTTGCTAACCGAATTATTGAAATTGGACCAAACGGTTACTTAGACAAACTAATGACCTACGACCAATACATTACAGACAAGCGTGTTGCAGAGCAGCAAGCTGAGATTTACTAAGCGAAAGCCAATCGTCTAATAGAGGCGCACTCAACAATTTCTGCAAGCCGATCTTCAGAAAGTGGCTTTTGAATAAAAGCCGTACTGCTTGCTAAATCTTCTCTATGATCACTGGTTGGGTTTATCGCATTGCTTAACATAACCAACATGCTTTTGTGCTGGGTTTCGTATGGCATCTCATTAAATGCCTCAATAAAATCCCAGCCATCTACACCAGGCATGTTTAAATCGTGAAGAACGAGGTCTGGCCGTGGATTTTCTTTAGTGAACGGAGAACTTAGATAATCCAAAGCTTCTTTTACACTGGTTTTAACCACAACCTTTTCGGCACAATTTAACTGCCTAATAATTTCCTTATTGTAAAAGTTGGTTGCAAGATCATCATCAACAAGTAGGATACAATTAAGCTTTTGCATTGAAATAGGCTATTGGTTTAAACGTAAAACTTCTAAGACAACAGGTCTTATTGCTCGTCTAAGTAACTTTACAAATTCAGCTACGCGATTCACGTACCAAATGTTTCCAAAATGTTTGATTTATCAAAATGAGGTTGACATTTTCGTGCAGTATTGAAGACAATACTGAAGAAACTATCTCAAATCAATCAGAATCTTAGGCTTGCGCTCGTTCTCGTTGAACTTGAGGCGATTGATTTCATCATTACCAGACAGGATTAGCCGAGGTTTAACCCGCAGCTTGCCGCTTAGTTTATCTAATACATTTGCCACAGCATTCTCACCGTGTAAAACAGCTTTTACAATAACCTCGTCTAGCCCGTTTTCATCAGAATGTAGCTCGACAACAAAATTGGCCACTTCGTCAATTGAATTCAGTTCATCAATAATGGCATTGGGATAAAGCGATGTGCCTTTAAGCTTGACCATCTGTTGCTTACGACCAATTACAGGCCCTAGGCGCGGAGTATTTCTTCCGCAAGCACAAGGCGTATCGTAATAGTGCGCAACATCTCCAGTTCTAAACCGCAAAATGGGCGTGCCTTCTACTCCTAACGGAGTAACAACTACTTCTCCACTCTGTCCGTTTTTCACTTGCACTCCATCTTCATCTAGCACTTCAGCAAACATCAATTCTGGCTGAACATGAGCACCATTTCCGGCTTCGCATTCGGTAAAGGCAGTAGCCATTTCTGTACTCGCGTAGGTAGAAAACAGCTGTACATTCCACTCCGAGGTAATTCTGTTGGCTAGGAAGTTTGGTTTGAGATTTTCATCTCTCACCGATTCGCCAATGCAGATAATCTTCTTTACGCTGCTCTTGTTAGGGTCTATGCCATTGTCAACCGCATACTTAATTAACCGTGGAATAAAACTCGGTACAGCCACCAAAACCGTTGGTTCAAATCGCTGAATGCTTTCCCATTGCAATTGCAATGCGCCAGGTCCTGACCGAATCATTCTTGCACCCAACTCATTTGCTCCAAGGAAGTAAGCAAGCCCAGCCATAAAGCGTTTGTCTATGGTTGTTAACAGCTGAAACGTATCATCCTTAGTACAACCAGCTAAGCGGTAGGAGCCTGCTTCATTTATCCCCAATCGGTTGAGGTCGGCTTGCGTTAAATAACTTGCTACAGACCCGCCTAGCGTGCCTGATGTGGTGACAATATCTCGCACATCATCCATCGGAACAGCCAGAAAATCTTCGTTTCTACTGGCAATGTCATCCTTCTCTGTAAACGGAAAATTAGCGATGTCCGCAATCTCTTCTAAATCGGTTGCCTCTGCCCCAGCCCACGCCATTTGGTCTTTGTAGTACCAACTGTTTTTCTTCAAGTATTGAACGTGGTCATTCAGCTTATCTAGCCAGTAATTTTCTCTGGCATTTTTGTCAGTTTCCAGTTTGCTTAATGACATGCTTCCAAATTCTTTTCAATGTGCTTTTGCTCCTGTAAAGAAGCCACTTCTTTGCTTAATGCAATCTCGTACAATTCCTTAGCGCGTGGCAAATTACCAGCTTCTAAATAGTAATCTCCAAGCATTGAATACGTAATGTAACTTTCAGGATTACTATTAATGAATTCTTCGTCTAGCTGTTCGTTCCACTCTATTTCTTTACCCAACGCTACATTGTCAAACAGCCTGTTCTTCAACTGTTTGTACTTAAGAAAGTCTTGATATCGGCTAGAAGCCAAAAACTCATCTTTCAGAACATCTAACGAGTCGGTTCTGATTGTTGCTTCAATGGATGAAGGCCCATAAAACACTTCGTTCAAATCATAACAAATGAACTCGCCCAACTGAAACGGACTGGTGCTAATCCAGAGCAGTCTTTTCTCAGGCTGAAACACAATTCCATGGTGCGCTAATAGCTGATTAATAGCCTTAGGATTTCCCAGGCCTAAATCAGCATTATCAATCCCTTTTTGATTTCGAAGAAGCTGCACAGATTTAGCTGGGTTAATTGGGAATCCTTCCTCTAGTAGCTGGTTCAACCGCTTAAAGCGATAATCAGAATCTGAGTTTCGAATGTTGTCCAGATTGACAGAGTCGTTCTTAAATGTTTCGCTTTGGTAATGGTTAGCGCAAGTAACTCTCGCATCTTCTGGCTGGTAGATGTCAATTCTGTCTGGAGACTTTTCAATGATGGCTGCAGCTTTGTCTTCGGCACTAGCTATGAGGATAGATTCAGACACAAACGTCTCTCGCGACTTGGCAATGGCATAGGCTTCATCAATGGTTGTAGCATACTGCAAAATCTCTCTGGCAAGAATGGAAATGGGTGTCTTTGCTCCTGTTGGAACTGAGCTTTTTGCCGCATTAAGCGTAACGGTTAATCCGTGCTCATTCATGCCTGAAACTACGCCCATAAAACCAGCCCAAGTAATGCTGGCAAATGCATATCCGCTATCCGGTTGAACGAAGAGAATAATCTTGTCTTTGGCAAAATCATCTCCCATATAGAAATCGAAGTTGCGGCCAACTACTAGACTGGAATCTTCTGAATACTGATTCCATACTGCAAAACTGGTACAGCCTACTATGCTGAGGTCTTGTAATGCATGGCCTATATCATGCGCAGCGTGATAATTGAGAATTCGGCTGTACTTATCTCCAATAAAATCGAACTCATCTGAGAACGCTTTGGAAACCCCGTAAATCTCTTTTTTAAGTTCTTCAGAAATGTGGTCATCTAAATTCCGATTAAAGAAAACCACACCATACTTCAACGTTTTCAGGAACGATTCTGAAGGAATCAACTTTTGAATTTGAGCAATAAAGCTTTCCTCTTGAGACACAATTTGCTCTTCGGCCAAACGCCCAAATATTACTCCACGCTCATACGGTTCTCCTTGAATGTACGCTTCCCACAGTCCGTGCTCATTTTTACCGTACCAATTTCCCTCTGAAAATGTATAGCCTTCCTGCACAAAACTGTTGTAATCGGGAACTTCGGTTACGGCTGGGATATCGAGTGCAAGAGAATGATAGAAAACCTGAAGTCCAATCCAGCATAAAACAAGGATGGCTACTAAGACAAAAAGTATATTTCTAAGTCGCTTCATTCGTACAGCGCAAAGTTACAGTTTGCCATCCGTTTCTACTGGTTACTTTTGCCGACCATTGAACCAATGAAAACAGAGACATTATGAGTTGGATTAACATACCTACAAACAGTGATTTTTCTTTAGCCAATATTCCATTTGGAATAGCAAAAGCAAACGGCAAAACCTTTGCCGCTAGCCGAATTGGTGATTCCGTAGTTAATATTGATGCACTTGCTGGCGCGGGTTTGTTTGATGGATTGAGTTTGCCAAGCGGCATTTTCAGTCAAAATACTCTCAACGATTTTATTGCTTTAGGAAAGTCAGTTACAAATCCTGTTAGGGAAAGAATTCAACAACTTTTTAGTTCAGAAAACTCAGAACTTAGTGAGAATACAGCGGTCAGAGACAACGCTATACTTAGCCTTGATTCTGTTGAGATGTTGCTTCCAGTGAGAGTTGGCGACTACACCGATTTCTACAGCAGCAAAGAACACGCAACAAACGTTGGCTCTCTTTTCCGAGACCCAGCAAATGCTTTGTTCCCAAACTGGTCGCATTTACCAGTCGGATATCACGGACGTGCTTCCTCTATTATTGTAAGCGGAACGGACATCCACAGGCCAAAAGGACAAACCAAAGCAGATGATGCTGATGTTCCTTCTTACGGCCCTTGTCGCCTGCTCGATTTTGAGCTAGAAATGGCCTTTATTGTAGGTAAATCAAATGATTTAGGCACTTCCATTTCCGTACAGGAAGCAGAAGACCACATATTCGGAATGGTTGTTTTTAACGATTGGAGCGCACGAGATATTCAGAAATGGGAATATGTTCCTTTGGGGCCATTCCTAGGAAAAAACTTTGCCTCTTCTATTTCACCTTGGATAATTACGATGGAAGCGTTGGAACCTTTCAGAACGCCAAGCCCAAAGCAAGACCCGAAGGTTTTGCCTTACCTAGAAATGGAGAAAGACCACAATTTTGACATTGCTCTAGAAGCGATAATTGAAACTGAAAAAGGCGATGCGAAAACGGTCTGCAATTCGAACTTCAAATACATGTATTGGAGCATGGCGCAGCAATTAGCGCATCATACAGTAAATGGTTGCAACATGGAAGTTGGCGATATGTGCGGTTCGGGTACGCTTTCTGGCCCTACCCCAGATAGCTATGGCTCTATGCTCGAAATTTCTTGGAAAGGAACCAAGCCAGTTTCTATGCCTGATGGAACTGAAAGAAAGTTCCTGCAAGATGGAGACTCGGTTGTTATGAAAGCTTTCTGCGAAAAAGACGGAACGCGCGTTGGATTTGGTGAGGTTAGAAGTAAGATTCTACCTGCTAAATAAACGCTGTGGCCGCGTGTCTTAATTGCGAAACTCAGCTACAAGCTGACGATAAGTTTTGTCCGAAATGCGGACAGGAAAACAAGAATCTACAAATTGGTTTTGGGGAACTTCTGATGGAGTTTCTCTCCAGCAATTTCAACTTTGATACAAAGCTTGGAAGAACCTTAGTTGACCTACTTTTAAAACCGGGTGAAATAACGAGACAGTTTATTGCCGGAAAACGCGTGCGTTACGTAAAGCCTGTTCAGCTATACTTCTTCTTCTCCTTTGTGTTTTTTCTATTGCTAGGAATAGACCCAGCTTCATTTGTAAACAAAACTCCGCCAAGCGAACAACAAATTGAAGAATTGACTAATAAATCAAATGAATTAGAAAATGAATTAA
>JBMYXX010000070.1:0-11099 GCA_049608805.1 Flavobacteriales bacterium
TCCTTCATGTCTCTTTTTGCTTTGCATTTTACACAATAAGCTTCAGCCATTTTAAATAGTTTTTTTGGTTAACAATTGTTTAAATGTAAGAACAAATGAACACGAACTACCGAACAAATCAAATTTTTCTGCCCATAAGTTATTAACCATGCTCCCCGAACGATTGAACTTAGCCATTTTGGGCCATTAGTTTTTGGTGGATTCTTTGTTGCGGGCAGGGTCTTTTTTCAACGAAATAATAACCGTTAGTGCTTCTTTATCAATTATTTAAGACTTTCGCGCTCAGTAAGAGAATATCAATTCGAAAAGACTAAAAAGCATGAAAGTTCACAACTATAGCGCAGGCCCATGTATTCTGCCAAACGAGGTTTTTCAACAAGCAAGCAAGGCCGTTTTAGAGTATAATGGAAGCGGACTTTCCATCTTGGAGATGTCTCACAGGAGCAAAGACATCGTTGCAATGGCCGAAAATGCGGTTGCGTTAGTGAAGGAAATGCTGAACGTTCCTGCTGGTTATTCGGTGCTTTTCTTACAAGGTGGAGCCAGTACACAGTTTTATATGAGTGCGCTTAACCTTTTAAAAGCGGACGGAAAAGCGGGTTATATAGATACAGGCGCATGGTCTGCAAAAGCAATTAAAGAAGCAAAGCGCTTGGGCGATATAGAGGTGTTGGCTTCGTCTAAAGACAAGAACTACAACTACATCCCAAAAGGGTTTGATGTTCCTTCTGGGCTGGATTTTCTGCATTACACAACTAATAATACTATTTACGGTACAGAGTATTTCCATACGCCAAAAACGGATTCGATTCTTGTTGCAGATATGTCATCAGACATTTTTAGCAGACCAGTAAATGTTGCCGATTACGGTTTGATTTACGCTGGCGCACAGAAAAACCTCGGTCCAGCGGGCGCAACACTTGTTATTGTTAAGAATGAGATTCTTGGAAAATCAGGAAGAAACATTCCATCCATGATGGACTACCAAATTCATGCAGACAAAGACAGCATGTTCAACACGCCACCTGTTTACTCTATATATGTGTCAATGCTAACGCTAGAATGGCTCAAGAAGAATGGAGGTGTTTCTTGGATTGACAATAGAAATCAGCAGAAAGCAGACCTATTATATGGTGAAATTGACCGTAACCCGCTTTTCAAAGGTACTGCCGAAGTGGAAGACCGCTCTAGAATGAACGCCACGTTTGTTTTAGGCGATGAGTCTCAAACTGAAAAGTTTAACGGAATGCTAGCCGAAGCAAATATTTCTGGTTTAAAAGGTCACCGTTCTGTAGGTGGATTTAGAGCAAGCATGTACAACGCAATGCCTTTAGAAAGTGTGCAAGTGTTGGTAGATGTAATGAAAGAACTTGAACGAACGAACGGATAATGGCGTTGATTTTAGCAAACGATGGGATTCATCCCGTAGGAAAAGAAATTCTTGAAAACGCTGGATTTCAGGTGCAAACCGATAAAGTTGCACAGGATGATTTAGCATCCTTTATAAAGGATAACGCGGTTGCCGCAGTGCTTGTGCGAAGTGCCACTCAAATTACTGAGAAGGAGCTCACTGCTTCCGATAGTCTTAAAGCAATAGGTAGAGCAGGAGTCGGGCTCGATAATATTGATTTGAAATGCGCTGAAGCGAATGGAATTGCTGTGGAGAATACGCCAGCGGCATCTTCTCAATCTGTAGCCGAGCTTGTATTGGCACATCTATTCAGTATCTCAAGATTCTTGCAACAGTCCAATAGAGATATGCCTAAATCTGGCACTACCGATTTTGGAAAGTTGAAGAAGAGTTATTCTAAAGGTTCTGAGCTTCAAGGAAAGACATTAGGCATTGTAGGCATTGGCCGTATTGGTCAAGCCTTGGCTAAAATGGCTTTGGGTTTAGGGATGAAGGTTGTGGCGCATGATCCGTTTATTCCGGAGGTCGGAATTTCGTTTGATGTACATATATATGGTGAGGTAAGCGTAAAGCTTTCTACCATTTCGTTGGATGATTTACTGGCTCAATCAGACTTTATTTCGCTTCACGTTCCGAAACCAAAAGAAGGTTCTTTGCTTTCTTCTGCCGAGTTCGAAAAGATGAAAGATGGAGTAATGCTTGTCAATGCTTCTCGCGGAGGTGTGGTTAATGAATCAGATTTGTTGGCGGCACTAGAATCAGGTAAAATCGCGGCAGCTGGATTGGATGTTTTTGAAAACGAACCAACTCCGATGGTCGAACTACTTAACCATCCAAGAATTTCGGTAACGCCACACATTGGAGCATCAACCAACGAAGCGCAAACGCGTATTGGAATTGAGCTGGCCGAAAAGATTGTATCGGCAGTCGGCTGATTTAGGCATATTTACGAAATGGCTCGGGTAAAACCATTTAGAGGAATCCATCCTCGACCAGATAATGCAGTAAATGTTGTAAGTCGTCCGTACGATTCTTACAGCAAAAAGCAGCTGAGCGAATTGCTTGAGGCTAATCAGGAATCGTTTCTGAATGTGATAAAGCCAGAGGTAATTACTGGTGAAAAAAAGGAGGCAAACTCACCTGAATTGTTTGCTCAGAGTAAGCAGGTTTATCAGGCAATGTTTGATGCGGGCGTTTTTGAGCAAGACCAAGAATCTAGCTTTTACGTTTACACGCAGCACATTGGCAGAATGTCTTTTACCGGAATTATCGGCTGCGCATCTGTGGAGGATTACGACAGCGGGGTAATCAGAATACACGAACAAACTATTGCGAGCAGAGAGAAAATTCTGAAAGACTATTTATCTGTTTGCGATATAAATGCCGAGCCGGTTTGTTTTACCTATCCACGAAACGGTAGTCTAGAATTGCTTTGCGAAATCGTGCGGCAAAATCCTCCGTTGCTTGACTTTCAGGATGATGAAGGAAAGAAACATCAGGTTTGGAAAGTAAGCGACCCAGAATGGACATCGAAGTTCACGGAAAAGTTAGGGTTGCTGAAACACATATATATAGCAGATGGCCATCACCGTTCGGCATCATCAGTGCTGCTAGCGCATGAACGATGGTCTAAGGCTGGGCGAGGAGATGGCAGCCATCCATGGAATCAGTTTCTGGGAATTTTCTTCCCAGATGACCAACTTAAGATTTACGAGTTCAACAGAGTTGTAAAAGACCTAGGCGATAAAGGTGTGTCTCAGTTTCTAGAAGAATTGGAAAAAGACTTTGAGGTTTTTGATAAAGAGCAAATTCCAATCAAACCCGAACAACAAGGTCATTTTGGAATGTGTTTAGGCGGGCATTGGTACAAGTTGGTTTACAAAGGCAGGAGAAGTTCTGAAGTAGTTTCTGGTTTAGATGTGAGCATTTTGTCTGATAAAATTCTTGGACCTCTTTTGGGAGTTAAAGATTTGAGAAACGATAAGCGTATTGGCTTTGTGCCAGGCACCAAAGGTCCATTTGAGTTAGAAACTCTCGTAAATACGGGTAAGTATGATGTGGCATTTTCGCTTTTTCCGGTGAGCGGAGAAGACTTTTATGCCATTTCTGATCAAGGCAAAACCATGCCTCCCAAAAGCACCTATGTAGTGCCAAAATTGCTGAGCGGGCTGTTGATTTATAGTCTTAGCGATTAATCGTTAGTAAGATATTTGGCAATGTTCGGCTTAAAGTAATTCTCGCCTTTCATCACTTTCCCGTCTTCGCGGTAAATGGGATTACCATCAGCATCTAACTTGCTCATGTTGCTGCGGTGTATCTCGTCAAAGATGTCGGCAATGCGGTGCTGCAAACCGTGTTTGCAAATGGTGCCGTAAAGGATGTACATCATATCGCCCAGCGCATCTGCAATCTCTACCAAGTCGCCATTCTGCGCAGCCTCCAAGTATTCCTCATTCTCCTCGTGCATTAATCTATGCCGAAGAAGAACATCATCCTTGCTTAAAGTGCTTTCGGGCTTGTCGTTGTTGCCAATTCCAAACACACGGTGGAATTCATAAACAGCTTCAATTTTTTCTTTCAGAGAATGTTCTTTGGCCATGGGTCTTAGTAGTACAGATAAACACTTTTTGTTGCGCGCTGGGCTACGGTTAGTGTTTGTTCCGTAAGCTTGCCAGCAGCATCATAAATGTAATCTGCGTGCTCCGTTATCTGCCCGTTGGCAAGAGTATATTGCATAGAAGTTACTAACCCCAGCTGTGAAAAACGAAACACCCTTCTGCCTATGAGTTGGTTGTTTGGGTCGAAGTAGCTAATTCTATCCTGACCAGTGCTGAAATAGTCGTAAATCTCATAGTAAAGCAACAAGTTTTGGTTGTTGTAAAAAGACTTTCGGTACAGCTTTCCGTTATCCTGATAATACCTGTAGGCCACCCAACGGTCTAGAGAGTCTGTGTTAAAATAGTCTTCCCTAATTCGTCTTCCCTGCTCATAGGTAATTTCTAACGTGCTATCGTTAAACCCGTGATAAACAAGAAACAGGCTGTCCATTTCATCATAATGCCAGGTTTGCACGTTTGATGGTTGGTCTGGGTATTGCTCTGCAATAACGGTTGTTTGTCCATTCTCAAACCGCTGTACCACTGTTTTAACCGGGTTAGATTGCTGATTAAATATGTTGGTGGTAATTACCGATTCTCCCTCATATTCATATTCAACAAACCCAACGCCAGAGCCGTTGGCATATCTGTATTCTCGGCAAACTTTACCAACCGGACCATCAGCATTACACGGTAGCAAAGGGTCGGTTTGGCAAGCAGTTACCACCAATGCACATAGTATGAAAAGCAATCTATTCACGGGCGGACGAAAATATAAAATAGCCCGCGCTGGCAAGGTCTTGTTGCGGTCAAAGCAATCATTAGGTAAAGCTTAAATTTGATAACCCTATTTGAAAACATGAAACAGCTTGCAATAGCCCTCCTATTTTTAATTGGCTACAACCAAACCTCGGCACAAACAGTAGAGCGCGGCCCGTATCTTCAATTCCCTACCTCATCTAGCATGAAGGTAATGTGGAGAACAGACACCTCAACACCATCTCGCGTTTACTATGGTCAATCTTTGGCTACCGTTATGGATAATCAGGTTGATTTGGCGCAATCCGTAACCAATCATACCGTAAACATTCAGGGGTTATCTCCTTACACGGAATACTATTATGCGGTAAGTGATGGTGCTAATGTTTTAGCTGGCGCTAATGAAAACCATCGGTTCAGAACATCTCCAGTTATTGGCACCGTACAGCCCATTACTGCGTGGGTTATTGGCGATTTTGGAAAAGGAAACGCCAAGCAGATGGATGTAAAAGATGCATTTCTTGACCATGTGGGAGATGAAATGCCAGACATGTGGCTTTGGTTGGGCGATAACGCTTATGAAGCAGGAACTGACGAAGAGTTTGCCAATAAAGTGTTTGGTTCAGAATATGGTTATGGCGAAATATTTCCGCGCATTCCATTTATGCCAACGCCCGGAAATCATGATTACGGTTCAGTATTAAACATCATTATTGGCGAAGACCCAGAAGACCATGATGGGCCGTACTACGATATTGTTGATGTGCCTACCAACGGAGAAATTGGCGGAGTGCCATCTGGCTATGAGTTGTATTATTCTTTCGATTACGGCAACGTTCATTTCATGTCTTTAAACTCTGAGATTGGCGCCATTTTCAGCGGTTCTCAAGACTGGATTGGCTCAAGTCCGTTCAACTCTTTTGATGGTTCGCCATTTACAGATTGGCTTCATGCCGATTTGCAGGCTAACGATAAGCCTTGGGTTGTCGCTTTTTTCCATCAGCCGCCACACACAGATGGCTCTCATGACTCAGACCAATTTTGGGAAGTTTACATGGAAGCAATGCGCGAGAATATTATGCCAATACTTGAGAGCTACGCAGTAGATTTAGTGCTTTCTGGTCACAGCCATGTTTATGAAAGATCTTTCCTTCTGAATGGATTTTATGACGTTCCTGGCGATTTCAATGCAAGTCAGCATGTGGTTGACGGCTCTAGCGGGAAACTCTCTGAAGGAACACCTTACCGTAAATATTCTGATGGCCCGAACCCCAATCATGGTACGCTATACATTGTGCAAGGAAATTCAGGAAGTAACGATTCAGATGCCAATCTAGAGCATCCGGCAATGTACTACGGGCATGGCTGCGAAACCTGCGTTGGTTCTACCATGCTTTCCGCCCATGGCGATACTTTATCTGGGTATTACCTAACCAAGGATGGAGATATTTTGGACGACTGGACCATAATTAAGGAGGCTTTCCCAACGGGTGTCGAGGAGGTTTCTACACTACCAGTTGGAAGTTTGGAAGTGTTCCCTAATCCGTTTGAGAATGAGACAGCTTTCACATTTAACGTAAACGAAAAGTTATGGGCAAATGTTGAGCTGGTGGATGTTGCGGGCAAAGTGATGCACTCTTTTCATAGTGGTTTAATGTCTCCAGGAAATAAGAAGTACTCGATAAACGCTTCTAATTTGGGCCTAGCCAAAGGCAGTTATTTGGTTAGAGTTATGACAGATAAAGGGCCTGCAACGGCAAGGCTCATTAAAGTAAAGTAGTAGATGCAGAATTTTTTCGCGGTTGTTTTGACCTTTTTGGCAAGTGCCGTTTTTAGCCAGCCAATACAACTTACAGGAACCATAACGGGTCTTGCAGACGAAAACCTGCAAGCCAATTTGCCAAAAGATTGGTTTGGGCAAAGTCAATCAGTGGATTTAGCCGTGGAGTCAAATGCCTATTGGAAGCAGATAGAAATTCCCGCATCCGGCTGGTTGACCTTAAACTATAAGGACAAAGACAGTCGTTTTTACCTCTGGAAAAAGGCCGAGGCACTCAAAGTAGATTTTGAATCAGATTTTCTGGATACCGACTTCAGCGTTTCTGGAAAAGGTGCTTCAATTGATTCGCTTATGCGAAAGGTTGATGCGAAGTTTGGCGCCAAGCTTAGTACCGCATGGTTAGAAGAGCAAGCTAAAGACGCAAGCAACATAGACGCCATGGAAATGGAAACTTTCCGCTTGCGAAATGATGTGGTTTTTATGCTGAAAAAGTTTGAAGGAGAGCTTCCTGTAGATTTCGAAAAGGCGTTTAAAAACCATTTGGGTTACTTCTACTATTTATCGCTGTTCAAGTTTTCTGAAGCTAAAACCAAGAAAAGTAGCATTCCAAAAGCTACAGAAATTCCAAAAGTTTTAATTGAAGGATTGGATTGGGAAAGGATGAATAAAGCTGCTGAGCTAGACAGTGAATTCTTTCGCGAATTGTTAATGCAGTTCGTAACCTATAAAACGCTCGAGGCTTATGATTTTATGAAGTTCGCTACCAAAGAAGCGGCTGTTCAGGAAGCATTCAATCTAGCAAGAGAAAATCTCAAAGGCGAAGCGTTGCAATATTTCCTAACGCGCACAATGCTTGAAAACTCGCAGAACGTTCAGCCTTCATTATTACGCCAAATGCATGGCTTTCTCAAAGGAACAGATATGTCTGGAGCTTTTGTGAAGCTAACTTCAGATAGCTTATCGGAGCGACTTTCTGCCAAGGATGATGAAGTGGAATTTGCAGTGGCAGAAGAGACAGATCACAATAGAATTGATATTGAGTTAGATGGTTTAGATGGCAAGAGGTTCAGTCTGTCAGACCTAAAAGGTAAAGTGGTTTACCTAGATATTTGGGCAAGTTGGTGCGGGCCATGCAGGAAAGAGTTCCCACATGCGAAAGCATTAAAAGACAAGCTGTCTAAAAAGGAAAAGAAGAATATTGAGTTCCTGTATATCTCAATAGACAATACCGAAACGGTTTGGAAAATGGCTATTGAACAGCTTGGTATTGAAGGAAAACATGGGTTGAGTAAAGGCGGTTGGGGTTCGGAGGCAACGGCCAAGTTTGGCGTAAAAAGCATTCCGCGTTACCTCATTCTAGATAAAAAGGGAAAGGTTGTAGATGGTAACGCACCTCGTGCTAGCGACCCTCGGCTACTTGAGGTTTTAAAGAGATTGGCAGCTCAGTAATTGAACGGTTCCGATTTATTTCACCTCAATATCATCACCAAGCCAATTCTTGCCAACGATGATTTTGTATTCATCCTTAGATAAATCAGCCAAAACGCAATTCACTTTTCTGTATTCCCATTTAGAGGAAAGGTTGATGCCAATCTCAAGCTCGGCTGTATAGAGTTGTTCGCCATTCCATTCCGCAATACCAGTAATGATTCCGTTAACTGTTCGTCCTTGGTTGTCGCCATTTTTCAGCTTAAAGCTGATGTTTTTAGTCACGTTTTTCTCCATTGGAAACGAACCGTTCATAACGGCAATGCTAGAACTATTGATTACCGTTGTTTTAAGAGCAGAGTCAAGCTTAGCTTTCCAATAAACGTTAGATTCTTTTACCTGCACAGTTTCTAATGGAGAAAGTGTGATTTGTGCCGTTAATGCAAATGGTACGGCCAATAATGCGACAATAAAAAGGACGTTTTTCATGGTAATTCGTTCTTAATTGAAACAAATTTAACCCTTACGGGCAACCGCGTCTATTTGCTGTACGTCTTTAAAGCAGACATTCCACTTTTTCCCGGGGAGTTAAGCAAATGGTTTCATTGAAATCGGATTCTTAACTCCCTTTCCTTTTTTGGTTCCTCCTTTAAAAGGAGGTGCTGAATGCGGCTTGCGAAGCTTGCCACAGAAAGCGGAGGATTTTTGATTCGGTCATAAATTCAACAACCACGAGGTATATTTGATTCTTGAATTTCCTAGGCCACATTTTTCTTACGCCTGATAACGATGAGCTTTTGCTTGGCAATTTTATCGCTGATTCGGTAAAAGGCAATCCAGATAAATTCTACTCAGGAGATATTGCTGAAGGAATAAGGTTCCATCGGGCCATTGATGAATTTACAGATACCCATCCACTTGTTAAACAGGGAATTGGCAGGTTTAGGGAAAGCCAAGGCCGATGGGCGCCAGTAGTTATTGATGTTGTATATGACCATGTTCTGGCTAGTAATTGGCCAAAGTTTCATGCTGAGCCTTTGAATGAGTTTGTAGATGGCGTTTACACAAGATTAGAGGCTAAGTCGGAAGGTTTCCCAGAGAATGTGAAACGATATTTTCCCTACATGAAAACGCAAAATTGGCTCTACAACTACCAGTTTGAATGGGGGCTGTTAAAGTCGTTGCAAGGCTTGGATAGAAGGACTTCTGTCGAAACTGAAATGCAGAATTCGTTAGATATTTACCGAGAATCTGCACCAGCGTTTATTCAAGAATTTGAATCTTTTATTGCTGATGCTCAGAAAATGGTTGAAGACTATTTCTCTGTCTGAAGGGAAGACAGCGGCACCAAACTCACGCCTTTGTAATAGTAACCGAGAATTTGACTGTAGGTGTAACCACTTTCAGCCATTTTCATGGCTCCTTGCTGGCAAACACCAACGCCATGCCCGTAACCTCTACCATGAATATGAACTTCGTTTTCTTTTACATCGAGGTTAAAATAAGCAGAACGCAGTCTTAAAAACCGTCTCATTTTAGCGGTTTGCAATGAATCTTGGTCCATCGCGAAAAACTTTTTTCGGTCTGGCATATTAAAGCTTCGGTTGTTCAATCCTTCCTTTTCTACAGGAAAACCAACCTGAGACAAAAACTCATCTAGCGGCAATGTTTTAGACCAAGTTGCGCTGCGCGAACCAAGACAAAATGTGTCTTCTACAGAGGTTAAGTACGTTCTAGATTCCTTCCAGACATCTTCAGAATTAGCTGTTTGTCCGCCACAATTGGCATGAAAAGCACTAAGAATTAAGTTGTTGTTTGGGTCAACCATAACGGAGCCGCTAGTTGCCGCTGTGGCTTTAATTACCTCATTGGTTGGTTGCTTTAAGCCAGAGAAAACTTGGCAGTGTTCGTAGTCGCAAACATCATAGCCATCAAGCACATGGCGTTCTAGATTTCGCATGGCATACGTACGGCAAATGATGCTTTGAATCTTGTAGTATTCTTCGGCAGCGCCATAACCAACCTCAGCCTGAACGACCATGCTTACATAACGGTCAATGTTTACGTGGTTTGTCAAAAGCAATTTTTCTTTTGCTGTTCCAACTCCTATAGAACCAAAATAAACGTGTTCCTTTTTGCCAGATTCTAATCTCATTTTAAGAGATGGATTAAGGCCAGAACCAACAAGTTTGTAGCTGCCTAACGTATCGTTAAGACCGTAAACGCTTTTCGCAACAACTTGGCCATCGGAGTAAGAAAACGAAACAACATCGTCTGACCGGAATTTGTAAATGGTGTCGTTGTTCTCGTTTACAATGATGTATTTACCAGCTGTTGGCGAAATCATTACGCTCGAAACCGGGTTTCTGGCCATCAACCCAACCGCTATTTGTGCGTTGGATGAAAACGCAAAAAGTAGCGTTATGGAAAACAGAATTGCTAAGCGTCTAACCCATGATAATTCAACACCAAAAACCACATGTTTAGCATCATATTCAAATGCCGAAAATTCAACGTTTTTCATTGGGTAAAAACAAATATTTTTGAATGCTTGAATCAATTGTCGAAAATAACCCGAAAAGCGGGTAAACCTATGGCGTTTTTCTACCGTTTATCATTTGCCTTTTTCTTTGTTTTTTGTTCTCTCGTGTCAACGGCTCAGGTCAGTTTTGACAGTCAGGAGGAACTAGAAGAAGCTGCAAACACCTTTTTTAATGAAGGAGCTTATTCTAAAGCAAAACCGCTATTCTCTCAGTTACTGAGTAAGGATGCACTCAATGCAAATTTCAACTATCAGTTTGGTGTTTGTGTGATGTACACCGAGGCTGACCCTTTGAAGCCGTTACCATACATTGAGGGTGGAGCAAACAGTGCTGGTGTAAATGCAGAAGCACACTATTTTCTTGGGAAAGCATATCAGTATAACTACCGATTTGAAGATGCGCAGAAAGCGTTTAAGAAGGCAAAAGATGCAGGTTTTTCTAAAGATGGAATTGATTTAAATCGAAATATTGAAGAGTGTTTAAACGGTAAGGCGCTGTATAATCCAGCAATTGACTTTAAGCCAGCACAGAACAAAGTTGTGCTAGAAACTGAGTTTTATAGACCGTATGATTTTAGAAAA
>JBMYXX010000071.1:0-11084 GCA_049608805.1 Flavobacteriales bacterium
TAGCGGTCCGGACGAGACTCGAACTCGCGACCCCCTGCGTGACAGGCAGGTATTCTAACCAACTGAACTACCGGACCTTGGTAATTTATTGGGCTGCAAATGTAAAGTTATTTGTTAATTCCCAAAGCACTTTTGAAAATTATTGTGGTACAATTTCATACTCAATCTTTTCTATGCCATTTACACGTTCAGAAAGCATGTTTTGCATAACTTGAAAGTAGTAGGAGCCAGGCGTTTCTAGGTCAATTTCTTCTAAATCAATACTGAAGGTTTTATTGCGGCCTTCAAGGGCCGGAGATTCAGTAACCGTTAGTACTTCGTCTAACATCAAAATACCAGCACTCGGGCTGATTACTTTTACCTTGAAGTAGAATTTGTCGAATTCAAAGTTTTCATTCAAGCTTAGCTTGAAACGAAACAATTGAGGAATGCTGTCTTTTACTCCAACCCTGAAAAGCGGAGTTTGATCCGACTTCCATACGTTACTTAGAAAGGTGTTCTTTCCTTGGTCCTCAACTGGAACAAAATCCGGATTTCGAACAATTCTCAGGGCACCTTCAACTCCTTCAATTTCGTTCGTCTCACCGTTATTGAGTCTGACCGCTACAGTTAATCGTTCACCCTCATCAAGGAAAAATTGCTTAATGACAGCGTTATGGCTACCCGTGATTTTCATATTATCGTTTAGGGTGTCATTTCCAATGATGTAACTTACTCTTAAGAATGCGGGTTGGGTATACGCTTCACCAAGGTCTAAGAAAAGGGATACGTCAACGTAACATTTGAAATTAGCAGGGTAAACCGTGCTTACGGGTTCGTCTCTTGATATCTTGGTGAAATCAACAGAGTAAGCATTGAGTGCTAGCAACGCTAGAGTTAGGCTGAGGAAAAATCGCATCAATACAGTTTTTTACGTTTGAGCAAATAGGGGAGGAGCACTTGGTCAAATCCTTTTGAAATATCTGCCTGAACCAAATCTATACTGTATTGGCCACATTTCAGTTTCAAATCCTGTTCAAATTTTCGCATCGATTTCTGATACGCTTCTCGAACCTCAAGCGGATTTAGTTTTAACTCTTCGCCAGTTTCCATATCTACAAAACGATATGGACGATTTTCAAAATCGAAATCAAGTTCCTTCTTTTTGTCGGTCACATGAAAAAGAATGACCTCATGTTTGTTGTGCTTCAAATGCTGCAATGCATTCCAAAGGTCGTCCTGATTCTTCTCAGAATTCTCAATCATATCGCTGAAAAGAATAACCAGCGACCTTCGTTTCAGCTTATCAGCAATTTCATGCAAAGCTTGTGCTCCTGAGCTTCGTTTTGATTTGTCTTTCGGAAGTGGTTGAAGTAGTTTGTCTAACTCACCAAAAACCAATTGTGAATGTGTCGTGGTCGATTTTGTATCGGTGTGAACTTCAACGTTATCCGCAAATAGCGAAAGGCCGAAAGCATCTCGTTGCTTCTTTAAAAGATGGACCAATGAAGCAGCCGCATAAGTAGAGAACCCAATCTTATTTACATCAAGATGAGAATCATTTTCCTTGGTTGGGAAATACATTGAAGATGAAGCATCAATCACGATTTGACATCTAAGATTGGTTTCTTCCTCGTATCGTTTCACAAACAGCTTTTCGGTTTTGGCGTAAAGCTTCCAATCGATGTGTCGAGTTGGTTCGCCATTATTGTAAAGTCGGTGCTCCGCAAACTCCACAGAAAAACCATGAAACGGACTTTTGTGCAAACCTGTAATGAATCCCTCAACCACTTGTTTGGCGATGAATTCCAGCTTGCTGAACCGCTTTACGCGCTGACTATGTATTGAAATGCTATTCATAGAAAATAGGACTGCCGTCCTGCTTCAAATATCGCAATTGCGTTGTAGCATAGGACGGCAGCCCGTAAATGTTATTGTGTTTCGATTACATCAAAGCATCAAGCTTTGCAACAAACGTTTGCTTTGGAGCTGCGCCAACTTGCTTATCTACAACTTCTCCGTTTTTGAAAAACAATAGAGTAGGGATATTTCTGATGCCGAATTTGGCTGCAGTTTCAGGGTTATTATCCACATCAACTTTACCAATTATTGCCTTGTCTCCGTAATCGTTTGCTAGCTCTTCAATGATTGGTCCAACCATTCTACATGGTCCACACCAAACTGCCCAGAAATCAACCAAAACTGGCTTATCTGAGTTCATTACTAGCTCTTCGAAATTTGCGTCTGTTAATTCTAATGCCATTATATTTTGTTGTTTATTAATTCTTGTTGGTGCCGTCAAAAGTATAAAATCTACATGCTGATCTTATCGCTTTGCCGACAATCATTTAAGCCTTACTTCCAATCCTAATTGATCTCTGATATCGTAAATCAATTGCTGTTCTGGTTTAATTCTAAAGTTCTTGGAATGCATATCTACCCAAACACCTTTTTTGTCAACTACTCTCATGTTAACCTTGCAACTGCCAGGATGTTCATTTAAGAACGATTTGAGTTCGGAAATGTTCTCCGGTTTCACCTCATCTAACGGCATGGTAATGGTAATGCTGTTGGTTTTTCTTTCTAGAATGTCGTTTAACAATTCCACCGAATTCAGCTTGAATTCCTTCTCTGCAGGAACGCCATCGGCCTTGTTTCCGCCCCATCTACGCTCTTTCCAAACACCTCTTATATAGAGGAAAAATTCGAGGTCTAAATACTGACGGAATTTGGTGTAATCTTCTCCGAAAAGTCGGAATTCCATTGAGCCATGTTTGTCCTCAATTTCGAAGAACCCCCAAGGCTTATTGGTTTTAGTCATTCTGTGCTGCACTTGCGTAACAACTCCAGCAAACTTGTATTCGCCCGGGTTTTTCTTGGCTTCTTCTGTTTCCAGAACGCCAAGGTGAATGTTGCAATAACGCTTCATAACCAACTCAAAATCGTTGAGAGGATGTCCGGAAATGTAAACGCCAACAACTTCTTTTTCAGCCTTTAATTCTTGAATATTCCCCCACTTTTCGCAAACCGGAATTTGCGGTTCTGGAAGCTGAACGTCTGATGCTTCTCCGAATAATGAAACCTGTGAACTGTTCTCAGCGGCCTGAAATCCGGCTCCAAATTTGATGGCTTTTTCCAGAAATGGTCCAGAACCATCATCATAGAAATACTGCGCGCGATGACTGTTTTCAAACGAATCGAATGCACCAGAATACGCCAAACTTTCAAATGCCTTTTTGTTTGCTGCGCGAAGGTCAACTCGCTTAGTCAGCTCAAAAATGGAATTGAATTTTCCGTTCTCTTTTCTTTCGTTGATAATAGCTTCAACCGCGCCTTCTCCAACACCTTTAATTGCACCTAACCCGAAACGGATTTCACCCTTTTCGTTTACAGCAAACTTGAACTGACTTTCATTCACATCTGGACCAAGAACATCCATTCCCATCCTCCGACATTCATCCATAAAGAAGGTCACCTTCTTGATGTCGTTCATGTTGTGCGTCATCACCGAAGCCATGTATTCGGCAGGGTAATTCGCTTTCAGATATCCAGTTTGGAAAGCAACTACAGAATAGCACGTTGAGTGAGATTTGTTGAAAGCGTAAGCCGCAAACTCCTCCCAGTCTCCCCAGATTTTCTCCGCAATTTTTACATCATGGCCGTTCTTTTCACAACCTTCTAAAAACTGCGGTTTCAACTTCGCTAGTAGAGCAAAAATCTTTTTACCCATCGCTTTCCGCAACACATCCGCATCACCTTTAGAGAAGCCAGCGAGTTTTTGAGACAAGCGCATAACTTGCTCCTGGTACACCGAAATCCCGTACGTTTCCGCCAGATATTCTTCCATATCTGGGAGGTCGTAGGTTATTTCCTCCTCACCATGTTTACGAGCAATAAAGTTTGGAATGTACTTCAACGGACCTGGGCGATAAAGCGCGTTCATCGCAATCAAATCCTCAAACTTATCGGGCTTTAACGCGCGCAAATGCTTCTGCATTCCAGGCGACTCAAACTGGAACGTACCGTTTGTATGTCCTTTCTGATAAAGCTTGTAGGTCTTCTCGTCATCCAACGGAATATCATCAGGATTGATGTCAATTCCATGTCGGTCTTTTACTAAGCGAATAGCATCACGAATAATCGTCAGTGTTTTCAGGCCAAGGAAGTCCATCTTCAGCATACCTGAAGATTCAACCACGCTGTTGTCAAACTGCGTTACCGATAAATCCGAATCCTTGGCGGTTGTAACGGGTATGTGATTGGTAATATCATCTGGAGTGATGATGACTCCGCAGGCGTGAATCCCTGTGTTTCTTATTGAACCTTCAAGAACCTGCGCCTCGTTGATCACCTTGGCAATTTCATCGCTACCCTGAGATAATTTCTTTAATTCATCCGCTTGTGCAACTCGTTCGCCATCACCATTCAGCTTCTCTTTCAGCGCTTTATCATCAAGGCCAAAAATCTTAGCTAAGCTGATGTCTGGAATAAGCTTCGCGATTCTGTCTGCCTCAAAAAGCGGCAGATCAAGAACACGTGCCGTATCTCGAATGGCCGACTTAGCCGCCATACTACCGTAAGTAATGATTTGCGCCACTTGATTTTTGCCGTATTTCTCAACTACCCAATCGATGATCTTACCACGGCCTTCATCATCAAAATCAATATCAATATCAGGAAGCGATACACGGTCTGGGTTTAGGAATCGCTCAAAAAGTAGGTCGTACTTTATTGGGTCAACATTGGTAATTCCAATGGCATAAGCAACAACAGAACCAGCAGCCGAACCACGACCTGGACCAACAGCCACACCCATTTTTCTTGCTTCGGAAGTGAAATCCTGAACAATGAGGAAGTAACCTGGGTACCCAGAATTGGCAATGGTTTGAAGCTCAAAGTCTATTCGCTCGGTTAACTCAGGGGTTATTTCTCCGTAGCGTTTTTTAGCTCCTTCGTAAGTGATATGACGCAGATAGGCGTTTTCACCTCGCTTGCCTCCATCAGCTTCGTCTTCTGGATCTTTAAACTCCTCGGGATAATCAAACACAGGAAGCAGTACATCTTGCTTCAACCGGAACGGTTCAATCTTATTTACTATCTCAGTAACTGTTTCAAAGGCCTCTGGGAAATCAGCAAAAATCTGCTTCATTTCATCCTGAGATTTGAAGTAGAATTGGTCGTTCGGGAAAATGCGTTTGATGAAATCTCTACCACGCGATTCCTCATCAATCTTAACACCTTCTTTCAGACAACAAAGAATGTCGTGCGCACGCTGGTCTTTCTGGTTGAGGTAGTAAACGTTATTGCTCGGAAAGTACTTAACGTCATGCTTTTTGGCGAACTCAAGCAATACCTGATTTACGCGCTTTTCGCCTTCTGTTCCATGGTCGATGAGCTCCACATAAAAGTCCTCGCCAAACTGTTCTTTGTACCACAAGAAAGCTTCTTCCGCTTGTTTTTCTCCAACGTTAAGAATGAGGTTCGGAACCTCTCCGCCAGCCCCACCCGTAGTTACAATCAGGTCGCCTTTGTATTGAACAAGAAGTTCCTTGTCGATACGCGGAACGTAGTAGAAACCATCAGCATACGAGATGGAACTCAGCTTGGCTAGGTTGTGATAACCAGCTTTGTTTTTGGCGAGAAGAACGGTTTGAGCACCGTTGTTTTGTCGCGTTCTGTCCGTGTGGTCGTCCGTTACATAAAACTCACAACCAACAATTCCTTTGATCGGTTTTTTAGGTGAACCCTGCTCTTCGCCAGCTTCAATCTTGGCGTTCCAAGCGTCAATGTCCTTGTTTGCTGCCTCAACCGCACTTACAAAATGGAATGTGCCAAACATATTGGCATGGTCGGTAATGGCAACCGCTGACATGCCTTGGTCAACAGCACGTTTAACCAGATTCTTAATCTGAATGGTCGATTGCAAAACGCTGAACTGCGTGTGACAATGCAAGTGTGCAAAATCATGCGTGATCTCCGCTTTTGGCGCGGCTGTTTCTGTCTTTTTTGCTGAAGCCTTTTTGGATGCTGCAACTTGATCACCAACATCAATGTCCTCCGTTTTTATCTGCGATGGATTGGCAGTTTGGAAGGTTTTAAAAGCTTCAGGCGTTAAGCCAGCTTTTTCGGATTTAATGACGCCAATTCGAATCAATTCGAGGAAGCAACGGGCCGTTGCGGCAACATCGGCAGCGGCATTGTGGGCTTCGTCAAACTCCTCTCCGAATAACTTAACGTGAAGCTCGGTAAGCTTTGGCCATTTGAATTGACCGCCTCTTCCGCCAGGAATAGCGCAGAATTCTGTGGACTCGTCTTTGGTGTCGATGGAAGCCAAATCCATGATGGGAGCAGAATCGCCCAAACGCATGTATTCAGCACCCATAATGTTGATGTCGAATTCAATATTGTGACCTGCAACAATCTTGGTTTTGCCAAGAACCTCGGTAAATCGGTCTAATGCTTCTTGTAGCGGAATTCCTTCTTCAATTGCCTTTTGCGTAGAAATTCCATGAACTTGCTCCGAGTTGAACGGAATATCAAAACCATCTGGCTTGACAATGAAGTTGTCGGCTTCAATCAACGAACCATCTTCCGCGTGTAATTGCCAAGCCAACTGCACCAATCTTGGCCAGTTTTCTGCGTCAGTTATGGGGGCATTATAGTTCTTCGGAAGACCAGTTGTCTCCGTGTCGTAGATTAGATACATGAATAGTTTGGCTTAGCAATAAGACAGCCCGAAGTTATGTTTTTGGGCGGCTGATTTTGCCAATGTTAATAATTGTGGGAAATAGTTTTTGAGTGATTGTAAGACACTTAAAACAGGCCATAATTTCTGAATGGTAGAGTCAACTTTGTAGGCCATTCTCCTCGCTAAGAATCATAACCTCCTTCAAGCCATTACATAGCTTTCCTCAAAACTAAGGTCTATGACAAAAGTTCATCATTATCTGCTCCTAACTTCGGAGCATCTGCTAATTCTGAAGAACCAAAAGCAGATGGGAAATCACTCTTGAAAAGCGAATGTTTAGCTGCTTCTTGAACAGTTAAAACGGGCGAAAAACAAACTCCTTCATGTTCCAGTTTATCCGTCCAATAATTCATTGGTTGTGTTGCAATTAACTCGGCAACTTCGGCAATCAATTCTTTTTCCATCAACCTGCCGCCCCATTCAGGATGTCCAATCAGATTGCAGAATTTCTGCCAGAATTTAGCTTCCAAAGCCCCAAGGGCAACATGTCGTCCATCAGAACATTTGTAAATGTTGTAAGATGCAATCGCGCCAGACAAGTACCCTCCACTTTCGCCAGTAGCCATCTCTTCGGCAATGCGCATGGTTTGTAAAACTGAAACGTTGTGCGTCATGGAAACATCTACATGTTGTCCTTCGCCTGTTCTTTCTCTATGAAGCAATGCCGAAGTTGTAGCGTTTAATGCCATCATACTTCCTCCAGCAACATCTGCCAATTGTGCAGCAGAAATAATTGGGTTTCCGTCTGAGTCTCGTTGCGCATCCAACATTCCTGAATACCCCAAATAGTTAATGTCGTGACCAGGAAATGATGCCATTTCTCCACCTTGTCCGTAGCCCGTAATGGACACAAGAATGATTTTTTGGTTTCGAGCTTTGAGCGTTTCATAATCCAATCCGAAAGCTTCCATCACGCCAGGTCTGAACTGCTCAATTACTACATCCGCTGTTTCTACCAGTTTCAGGATTGCTTCTTTTCCTTCCTCAGAACGATAATCGATAGACAGACTTTTCTTGCCAGCATTTAGTGTAGTGTAATACACCGAAACGCCATCTTTCATTGGTGGATAAAACCGAACTGGGTCTGGCGATTGAGGGCTTTCTACTTTGATGACTTCTGCACCTTGCTGCGCCATCCATATGGTGGCCAAAGGACCAGGCAACAGTTTGGTGAAATCTAAGATTCTGTAGCCTTTGAGAGGTAGGTTCATTTTACGAATTTAGGCCTTCAAGAGCCGAAATCAAGGTTACGTAATTAGTCTGTAATTGACGGTCACCTTAGACATTATGACTTTTACCAAAAAACAACCATGATTGAATTAGACTTTGCACAAAGTAGATTGGAACAAATTGAGAATCTGCTAATCGACTATGACGAAACCCAAGGAATCGCAAAAAGGGATGACACAATAAGAGGAGCAAACCTAAATTGGATGTATCAAAACAATTTTTTGAGTTTCCCATCTACCACTCGGGCGACTACTGACTTAGTCTTAATCACTAAGAGTTACTACCAAGTGTTTTATGGAGCGACATTAAAAGATTCTTCCGTGGCTGAAGATCGCATGAACAAAAGTTTTAGTACGAGATGTATGTGGGATGAGATCTCTGGTGCAATTTCCGACCGAGTTTCATCTATGGTTTATTCCTATGATCAAGTCCTTAGTGCAACCAAAGAATTGAACGCGCTATGGGGTATCTCTGATGAGCAAAAGATATTAATCAATCATCTCAACCTATACAACGAAATCCTGGCCTCAGAGGATAAGCAAATTGTTTTATTCCACGGAATCACGTTAAGCAAAGAAATTAGCGATATCGTTCTTACCATATATTGCGATTTTATTCTCAAACGTCTCAGACTGCTAAATCCAGTAATTCCTGTTTCTGAATCGGTTAATCAAGCGGAGCAAAAAAGTCAAACCAAACTGGTATGGAATGGAAATCAAAAAGATCTGTTGGAGTTGATTCATTCACTTCAAGAAAAAGGCTGGATAGATGAATTTCGAAAAGGAGAACTCCAAAAAGCAAGTAACTCAATCTGTAGGCTCTTTGACCTAACCAAAACTCAAACGAATCTAGAAAGTGATACATCTAATTCTTTTTATCAAATATTGAAGGGGGAAATTAATCTAGATGACAATAGCCGGACCTACGAGAATATTTTCGGTAAGGATTATCAAAGGAAATTTAGCGAGATAAAGAGAGTTGATGCCGGGTAAAGTAGCCCGCGTTAAGGATTGAAGCGGCATCCCGCGCTGAAAGCGTGGATACAGCGGAAAGCCTGACCCCGATTTTTTATCGGGGAAACGCCCAATTTCCGCTACAACTATTTCGTGCCAAATCCCTAGAACCGGAGGCCGCATTTTTGTTTGGAAGACCAAACTAGGAAACTACTTTTGCGGCATGATTTACGACAACATTCTGGAGACGATTGGCAATACGCCATTAGTGAAGTTGAACAAGGTTTGCAAAGACCTTCCGTGTACGGTTTTGGCCAAGGTAGAAACTTTCAATCCTGGTCATTCTATTAAGGATAGAATGGCTCTTAAAATGATTGAAGATGCCGAAGCTGACGGACGTTTAAAGCCAGGCGGAACCATCATTGAAGGAACTTCGGGAAACACCGGAATGGGATTGGCTTTGGCGGCTATCGTGAAAGGATATCGTTTAATCTGCACCATGCCAGATAAGCAGAGTAAGGAGAAGATGGATATGCTTCGTGCAATGGGTGCTGAGGTGGTTGTAACGCCTACCAATGTTGAGGCAGATGACCCTCGTTCTTACTACGAAGTTGCAAAGCGCTTAAACCGAGAAATTCCGAATTCTTTCTATCCAAATCAGTATTTCAACCCGAGTAACGCGGTGGCACATTATGAGCAAACTGGGCCTGAAATCTGGGAGCAAACAGAGGGAAAAATCACTCACTTAGTTGTTGGTGTTGGAACAGGAGGAACTATCTCAGGTTCTGGTAAATATTTGAAAGAGCAAAACCCAGACATCAACATTTGGGGAATTGACACGTACGGTTCTACACTTAAAGAATATCACGAAACGGGTAAGATCGACCCAGATGCAATTTACTCGTACATAACCGAAGGAATTGGCGAGGATATTATTCCATCGTGTGTTGATTTCGATGTTATCGATTTGTTTGAAAAAGTGACCGACAAAGACGGGATGATTATGACCCGTGATTTGGCCAAGAAAGAAGGAATCTTTGTTGGGAATAGCGCTGGATGTGCAATTCAGGGATTATTACAACTTAAGGACAAATTGAAGCCAGAAGATGTAGTTGTAGTTGTGTTTCATGACCACGGTAGCCGCTACGTAGGCAAGATATTTAATGATGATTGGATGCGTGACCGTGGATTCTTAGACAAAGGCCGCATATCGGTTGGTGAACTACAAGGGCCAGAATTGGTGAAAGCAGATGTAAACGATTCTGTAAACGACCTTATTCACATGATTACTGAGAACGGAATTTCTCAAATTCCCGTGTTTGACGGAGAAGAACCTGTTGGCTCAATTACAGACAGTAAATTGTTCAGCGAGTTGTTCAATAATCCATCGGTAAAAGAGAAAAAAGCGGGCGATGTAATGTCAGAGCCTTTTGCAGTAGTGGAGGGCAACATGACGCTTACAGACGTTGCTGAGCAATTCGATAAGAAAACTGCCGCTGTGCTTTATAAAAGCTCAAAAGGCTACAGCATTTTAACCAAACACGACATTATTAAAGCCATAGCGGATTAACCCGCTAATCTGGCACAACTGCCCCGTGTCGGTAATGGTTAGAAACAGCTACCTTGCTGCAACTAACCAAAACTTACCATCATGCTAAATTTTCCTGTATTGCTGGGCGCAGCCCTAATTCCTACCGTAGTTGGCTTTATCTGGTACAACCCCAAAGTGTTCGGAAACGCTTGGATGGCTGCTGCCGATATGACCGAAGAAAAAATGAAAGGTGCAAACATGGCCGTCATCTTTGGCGTATCCTTCGTGCTCAGCGTTTTACTCTCGGTAGAAATGAATTTTGTCACCATTCATCAAGCGCATTTGCCTTCCATTTTTACCGGAAACGAAACGCCAGAAACAACCGCAGTTGTAGAGAGTTTTATGGCTAAGTATGGTCATATTCATCGCACATTTTCTCATGGCGCACTACACGGAACACTTGGTGGATTTTTCTTCGCACTTCCCATTTTAGGCACCAACGCACTCTTCGAAAGAAAAGGCTTCAAGTACATCGCAGTCAATGTTGGGTACTGGATAGTAACGCTAGCCTTAATGGGCGGAGTTATCTGTCAGTTTGCTTAAAAAATAAGTTGGGCGTTCCCGCTAAAAAAGCGGTCAGGCT
>JBMYXX010000072.1:0-10984 GCA_049608805.1 Flavobacteriales bacterium
TTCGGCTGTACGCTTCTCTCGGAAATACATTCCGAGCGCATACGCCACCCCAGCCGCGAGGGCCAGAAGCAAAAACCAAGTTGGATATTGAAAAACTATCTGCACTTAAACGAATTGAATTGCATTTAGGAAACAAATCCCCCGCCCTTCGGGCACCCCCTTTAAAAGGGGGAATGAGCTAGTTCCTCCTTTAAAAGGAGGTGTCGAGGTACGAGACGGAGGATTAATCATCATGGTTTAAGTCAACATTCCTCCGCACACAGATATTGTCTGGCCCGTAACATAGGCCGAAAGATTGCTGGCCAAGAACACAGCCGCATTGGCTACATCTTCTGGCGAACCACCGCGTTTTAACGGAATGCTTTTTCGCCATTCTTCAACCACTTTCTCGTCCAATTCCGCAGTCATTTCCGTTTCAATAAAACCAGGTGCAATAGCATTACAACGAATATTTCGCGAACCTAATTCCTTAGCAATACTCTTGCTAAAACCGATAATTCCGGCCTTGCTTGCCGCATAATTCGACTGCCCAGCATTACCCTGAACTCCAACAACAGAACTTATGTTGATAATACTTCCACTACGCTGTTTAAGCATGGTGCGCTGTACCGCTTTCGTCAAATTAAAAACCGATTTCAGGTTCGTGTCAATCACCGCATCCCAATCTTCCTCTCTCATACGCATAAGTAGATTGTCGCGAGTAATGCCAGCATTATTCACCACCACATCTAACTGCCCAAAGTTCTCTACGATGGTTTCGATTAGCTTCTCCGCCTGATCCAATTGAGAAGCATCTGACCGAAGGGCCAAAACTACTGTTCCATTGGAACTCAAATCTTTAGCAAAGGCGTTTGCCTTTTCTTCAGAAGAGAGATACGAGAATATCACAGTAGCACCTTCACTCACGAACTTCTCGCAAATGCCCCTGCCAATACCGCGTGTTCCGCCTGTAATTAATGCAACCTTTCCGTTTAACAACCCCATAATTGAACTCAATTTAGCGACCAAAGATAACAGCCAAAAAGCACCAATCTGCAATCTGACAAAAACGAAAATATTATGCTACTAGGAAGCGTGTACCCATGGCCAAAATGACCATTGCTTTTAATTTTTAAGCAGACGAACGATGTGCGCCAATTTCGATTTCAAATCTTTTCTTGCCACAATCATATCTAAGAATCCGTGTTCAAGAACGAACTCAGAAGTTTGAAATCCTTCAGGTAATTCTTTACCGATTGTCTCTTTAATTACTCGAGGACCTGCAAACCCAATTAAGGCTCCTGGCTCAGCAATATTCATATCGCCAAGCATGGCGTAAGATGCTGTTACACCACCAGTTGTAGGATCTGTGAGTAACGATATGTAAGGCAATTTGGCATTAGCCAACTGAGACAGTTTGGCTGATGTTTTGGCCAACTGCATTAAGCTAAAAGCCGCTTCCATCATTCTTGCTCCACCAGATTTGGAGATAATGAGCAACGGAACTTGTTTTTCAATGCACTTGTCAACGGCTCTGGCAAGCTTCTCGCCAACAACAGAACCCATTGAACCGCCAATGAATGAGAAGTCCATACAGGCCACAACCATTTCCTCTCCATCTACCTTACCAATGGCAGTTCTCACTGCATCATTAAGTTTGGTCTTGCTTGTGGTGTCTTTGAGGCGCTTGGTGTAAGGTTTACTATCGTGAAAATTCAACGGATCTGACGATGATAAATTTTCGCTAAAAAGCTCAAAATGAGCATCATCAAAAAGAATATGATAATACTCTCTAGAACCAATGCGCTGATGATGGTTGCACTTGGTGCAAACCCATAGATTCCCTTCGTTTTCGGCAGTGGGAATCATGTTTCCACATTCCTTTACCTCTTCCTTGTCCTTTACTTGGACCTTCACCTTACCAGGACATTTTACCCACAGTCCCTCGGGAGTTTCTTTCTTCTCCTTTGTAGATGTGGTAATTCCTCCCTTAATACGTTTAAACCAACTCAAGCTTAAGAAATTGAATTTTGATGATTGAATCTACGCAGAAAATCCTGCGATTATTGTCAATCTTAAGCGATTGTAATCTTATCCTCTAGATAAACATCTTGGATTGAGTTTAACAAATCAACCCCAACATTCATTGGCTTTTGGAAAGCTTTACGGCCTGAAATCAAACCATGACCACCTGCTCTTTTGTTAATTACAGCGGTTTCAACAGCTTCAGCTAAATCGCTAGCTCCGCTAGATGCCCCACCAGAATTAATCAAACCAATTTTGCCCATGTAGCAGTTTGCTACTTGGTAACGACAAAGGTCAATTGGGTTATCTGAACTTAATTCGCTGTAAACTTTATCGTGCGTTTTACCGAAACCGATTGCTGGGAAACCACCATTGTTTGTTGGAAGTTTCTGCTTAATAATGTCGGCCTGAATAGTTACTCCAATGTGGTTTGCTTGGCCAGTTAAATCTGCCGCTGCATGATAATCAACGCCATCTTTTTTGAAGCCAGGGTTTCTTAAATAGCACCACAGTACGGTTGCCATTCCTAGTTCGTGAGCGTATTCAAACGCTTCTGCCACTTCCTGAATTTGACGATTGCTTTCTTCAGAACCGAAGTAGATTGTTGCACCAACAGCTTTTGCTCCCATGTTCCATGCGCTCTTAATATCTCCGAACATAATTTGGTCGAATGTATTAGGATACGTCATCAACTCATTGTGATTAATCTTTACAATGAATGGAATTTGGTGAGCATACTTTCTAGAACATGCCGCAAGAACTCCGTAGGTAGAAGCAACTGCGTTACAACCACCTTCAATAGCCAATTTCACAATATTTTCTGGGTCGAAATAAATTGGATTTGGAGCAAAACTTGCCGCAGCAGAATGCTCAATTCCTTGATCTACTGGTAGAATGGAAACATATCCAGTTCCGCCTAAACGACCATGACCGTAAATCGATTGCATACTCCCAAGCACCTGATTGCTTCTGTTGTTATCAGAAAACACATCGCCTACAAAATCACCACTTGGTGCGGTAATCATACTTTTAGGAACAGTTGTACTTGTATGGTTGAGGAGAGAATCTGCTTTATCTCCGAGTAAGTCTGCAATTTTATCTAGAGCCATTGTGCTAATTTTTGAGGGCACAAAGCTAAAAAATTCTGAAAGTGAGATTTAAAGCGTTTGACCGGAATTGCTCGGCCTGAAAAACGCCACAAGAATAAGATGCTCGCGACAGTAATATGGTTAGAAAGGATACCCAATTCCGAGGTTCAGATTAACGTCTTTCCATTGGAAATACTTGATGGCCCAACGGTCATTCTCTGGCCTGCCAGGATCATGGAAAGGTGCAGCGACATCGAACCTGATAATGAAGAAACTAAAGTCAAGCCTTACTCCCACTCCCATTCCGAGCGCAAACTCCTTGTAAAAATCTTTGAACTTAAAGACTCCACCGGGTCTATCAACATCTTTCTTAATAAGCCAAACGTTACCAGCATCTGCAAACAGTGCTCCTTTAAACCAACGGTAAATATCAAACCTATACTCTAGATTAAACTCGATTTTTATATCCCCAAATTGATCTAACAGATTCAGAGAGTCGGGCAATGATCCAGGGCCTAAAGAACGTGCCGACCAAGCTCGAATTCCGTTTGAACCACCTCCAAAAAAGGCACTTTCAAACGGTAAAACACCCAAGTTTAAAAGTGGGTAGCCTAATCCGTGATGAACTCTTGCCACCAACGTACTAAAATTGGTTACCTGCCAATATTTACGGTAATCCACCTCATATTTCAAATATTGAGAAAAGGGAACGTTGAGAATACGGTAACTGTTGTTGGTGTCTTTCTTTGCCTGACCCAAAGCCATTATTCCTCTCAGAATATTACCAGAGCTTTCTAGTCTCGCTTTGAAATAACTGAAATTACCCTTCTTATTCAGCATCTGATTTGAGAAGATGTAGGTGTAATTAGTGGTTGTTGTAAGGTGAGGGCTGAACGTATTAACCAGCAATTTATCCTGAAGGTTTGCCAAGCGATTTAAGAACGCATCCGACTCATTATAGATGTCAACAAAATTGACCTCCAACGGATTAAGGTAATGCCTAGCATACTGGTTTTGCATCCATTGGTAACCAAACTTAGCGGTAAAAATAGACCGCGTGTAATCTGGCCTTTGCTGATAATTGTAAGCAATGGCAATGGTAGATTTTGGGTCGCCATACCTCACTATTCTGTGCGGTCTAAAAGGCACTAAAAGCTTAGGAAAAACAAGGCTGATCTCAGGGTTCAATTCAATAGTGTTGAACAGCGATGAATTGTTAATGCTGGATTCCGGATTTCCTGTAGCCACTACTTGCGACTCCACACCGCCAGTGAACTTAAACTGAAGAATTTCCGCCCCTCTAAACAGGTTCTTGTTCTTGTAAACAAACGAGCCAGAAATACCCAAGTTTCCTTCGGTGTTGGTTCCTTGAAGTTCAATGGCGTAAGCCTGTCTCTTGCCTGGCGTTAGGTTAACATGGCAATCTAACACATGGCTTCCATCCGCTTCAATATCTTCTGTATAAGCCAAATTAATGAACCTATAGGCGCGTAAGCTAGAAAGGTATCGGTAGGTTAACTCTCCACGTTTAACGCGGTACAAATCACCTTGCTTAAAAAAGAGCTTATCAAGTAACATTTCCGGCCGATGTTTAAACTTCTCAGCAAAAACAAAATGAACTCCATTGTAAACCAGCGTGTCATAATCAACCTCGTCCTTTAGTTTTGGGTCGAAATCTGTGTGCATATAAATATTACGAATGGTGTACTGCGGATGGCCCTTTTCCTTGACCAATAGAGTGTCTTTCCTTTCAGGATCAACAATTGAAATCTCAATATCTACCTGGTGAGTTCCAAGGTTAGAATCTACCTTAAATCGGATGTAATCATCAGCGAAAGCATAGAATCCATTGCTCTTTAAATTGCGCTCAATCCGTTCTCTTTCCTTCTGAAATTTATCAACATCATAAGGCATTCCGTTCTTCATAATCTGTTCTCGCCCTCTAGAAGAACGGGATAGGCGAGCCAATCTTGGGTCGTCAATTTTATACTCAACCTTTCTTACAGAATACGGTGTACCGCTGTTTACATGGTAGTAAGCTTTGGCCTTTTTTCGTTTGTGATTAAACTCAACCGTGTCTCGTACTACAGCGTTAAAATGTCCTTTACCACGTAGGTAAATCTCAAGCTGATCTGCAGATTTTTCGGTAATAAACTGGTCGTAGATAACTGGCTCTTCGCCAATCCCTTCTAGCCATTCCCAAAACGACCGCCTTCTTTCTTTAGGCTTTTTTCCTTTCGATTTTCTCCGAAGGTTCCGTTTTGCATTTTTCCTTTCTAGAACCGCAACGCGCTTTTCTAACTTTTCTCTATTTACCAGATTATGAATCTGAAGATGAAACCTAAAAAAGAGCAAAACGAATAACTTCCTGTTCGGTTTCTGTCTAATAAAACCCTCTAAATCTCCTTTAGAAACAACCTTGCTATCGTTCTTAATAACGTTTCTAACAAGCAGCCTTTCGTCTTCTGCCAACTTTCTTGTTGGCGAACAAGAAGCTGCCAAAAGGCAAAAGGCCAAGAAAGAAAACTTGAGTAGGTTTTTGATGGCCGATATTATTTTGAATTCCTGACCTTTAGGCAAAGTTAAAATAGGTTTCTAACCCAACACAAAGATCACACCAAGCAGTGGCATTATTAGCAGCAGACATTAAACGCGTCAAATCGTTAGGTCAAAAGAAATTCAGGAAAGATTCTAGACTATTTGTGACCGAAGGAATGAAATCGGTTGAAGAACTGTTGCAGTCTAAGTATGCTGTAGAACAAATTTATTGTACCGAAGATTTGCCTTCCATTTCTTCGAACCTTCCTTTTGAATTGATTAAGCAAAAGGAGTTAGAACGAATGAGCTCGTTGAAAACGGCCAACAAAATTCTAGCTGTAGCTCGTCTGCCTGAGGTTAACCCAATAAACTTTGATGCTAAACTGATTTTGGTTTTAGATGGAATAAGAGATCCTGGTAATTTGGGAACCATTATTCGCACAGCGAAATGGTTTGGAGTAAATGAAATTGTTTGCTCTAGCGATTGTGTTGATGCTTACAGCCCTAAAGTAGTTCAGAGTACCATGGGTGCTCTCTTTCATGTTAATGTGTGCTACGCTAATCTAGAAGAAGCGGTTGCTGAACTGGCAACCAAGAAATATGCTATTGTTGGTTCTGTAATGGACGGTAAGCCTCTTGGCCAGTTTACTCCTTCAGAAAAAACAGCACTAGTAATTGGCAGTGAATCGCATGGAATAAGTGAGCCTATTCTGTCCCTATGCAACGACCGACTTACAATTCCCAATTTAGAGGAAGACCGTAAAATTGAGTCTTTAAATGCTGCAATTGCAACTTCCATCTTACTTTCTGGGCTAACCAAATGAAAGGCTCAACGGACAAGATAATACTGGGAATTGACCCTGGAACCGTGGTTATGGGTTATGGCTTAATTCACATTAAAGGGAAGAAAATTAGCATGCTAGACATGGGTGTGATTAAGCTGAACACCAAGAATGACCATCCAACACGATTGAAGAAAATTTTTGACCGAACGCTTGAAATTATCAAAGAGCATCATCCTGATGAGATGTCTATTGAAGCGCCATTCTTTGGTAAGAATGTGCAGTCTATGCTGAAATTGGGCCGTGCCCAAGGGGTAGCCATTGCTGCTGCACTATCTAGGAACTTACCTGTTTCTGAATATTCCCCAAGAAAAATAAAGCAAGCGGTAACCGGTAACGGAAACGCAAGTAAGGAGCAAGTTTTTGGAATGCTTGAAAATTTGCTAGACACAAAACTTGGTGATGTGCCGTTAGATGCAACAGACGGGTTAGCCGCTGCTATCTGTCACCATTTCAATTCTTCAGGGGTTTCGTCCAGCTCTAAGAGTTACTCTGGGTGGGCATCTTTTATAAAAGAAAACCCAGACAGAAAGGCCTAGCCTTTATAAGCAGCTGAAATTTGGGAAGCTAAATCAACCAATTCATCCTGATTAAGGCTCAGCTTAGGCTTGGCAAAATTCATATCGCTAATTCCGTTGATGGGAATAAGGTGAACGTGAGCATGCGGAACTTCTAGCCCAATAACAGTAACACCAATTCTTTCGCAAGGAACAACCGTTTCAATGGCTTTGCCAACCTTTTTGGCAAACAACATTAACTCGAGGTACAATTCGTCTTCAACATCAAAAATGTAATCCACTTCCTTTTTAGGAACCACAAGTGTGTGGCCTTTTGCTAGCGGATTGATGTCTAGAAATGCGAAACACGTTTCAGACTCAGCAATTTTATAGCAAGGGATCTCTCCGTCAATAATTTTTGAGAAAATGCTTGGCATTAGCGGCCTATCTCTACAATCTCAAATTTTACGGTTCCGTTTGGTACTTGTATTTCGGCAATATCTCCAATCTTTTTTCCTAACAAGCCTTTGCCAATTGGCGATTCTACAGAAATCTTTTTCGCTTTTAAATCCGCCTCATTTTCCGGAACCAAAGTGTATTCTACTTCCATCCCATTATTCTGATTCTTCATCTTAACTCTACTTAGAATTAAGACTTTATCAGTATCAAGCTTAGACTCATCAATTATAACCGCATCTGCTAGTGTTGCTTCCATCTTAGAAATCTTCAATTCTAGAAGTCCTTGCGCTTCTTTGGCAGCATCGTATTCAGCATTTTCAGATAAATCTCCCTTGTCTCTTGCTTCAGCAATTTGAGCAGAAATAGATGGTCTTTCTACACGCTTAAGATGTTCTAAATCGGCCATGAATTTCTCCATGCCTTCCTTGGTTAAATAGGTACTCATAATCGTACGGTTTATGGGGTATATAAAACGAAAGAATCCCGATTTACATCGGGACTCTTCAGTTAAAGTTATGAATTTCTTGTTACAGCGCTATACGCACACCAACGGCATGCACCCCTGCAAATGGGTTTGTAAGTCGGAAAGAATAGTCAATTCCAATTTTGGTTTTCTTACTTGGGTCGGTTCCTTTTTTACCAACGCCAACCTCTACAGTTGCGCCAGCAGTTGGTCCTGCCAATGCAGACCCAGCAATGTCTTCTCCACCTTTTCCAAACTGTAGAATGTAACCACCTCTAAGCATAAACAAATCTTTGAAAGAATACTCTAATCCGAAGTTAAAACGGTCTTTAGAGAAGCTATTAGATGTAAAATTACCAGCACCAGTAACTCGGTGCTTCAAATCTTTGTTTCTCCAGTGGTAAGTAACACCAATGTTAAGAGAAGAAGGCATTTCGTACTTCGCAGAACGATACTCTAGAGTAAGGCTGTTGTCTCCGCCAGGTAATGTTCCTCTAACTGCGAGTCCATCACCATTAAACTTCATTGGCGGGCCAACATTCTTAAGAGAAATACCAAACTGAACGTTATCCTTATTCTTCTCCTTATCCTTACTTCCTAACCTTGTTGTGTAAGAAATACCAGCGTCAAACGCTACGCCAGTAGCTCCAAGGTTAGAGATGTTATGGTTAATGATTCTAACCGTAATACCACCATTAATACTATTAGAGAAGTTCTTAGCATAAGAAATTCCAATGTTCAGGAAATTTGGAGAAAAGGTTCCAATACCACCTTCTGGCAAAGCCGCAGTTGTGATATCTATCTCACCAAAATTCATGTTCATAATTCCAAGTCCGATTACTCCGGCATCTCCAATTTTTTGAGCTAAACCGAATGAGTTAATCATAACTCCAGAACCTACCAACCACTGCGTGTTGGTGAACAAAATCTCTGTTTTTGTGGTGTATGCAAGTCCTGCAACGTTTAGAAACTGAGATTCTAACCCTCTAACGGAAGCCGAGTTGGCGCTACCAAAACCACTACTTCTAGCCCACGGATTAATCAGCAACTCGGTTGCACCGGCCTGTCCTGCTCTGTCTGAATTACCAGCATAAGTTGGTAATGCCAGCATTCCGCATGCAAGTACAGCAACACTTAGTTTTAAAATTCTTCTCATATCGTTTGTCTTCAATAGAATCTGTAAGAATATTTTTTAGAAGGAATCAAGGTCCAACTGTCGGATAGTTCCGAACCACTTAATGATTTTCTCACCAATATCTGGTGCATCAATATGGATAATGTACAATCCACTAGCTACTGGAATATCCTGATGGTTTTTCAAGTCCCAATCTAAAGATGTGATTGGCGAATCTTTAGTGAACTTTCTAACCAGAATACCATTTACGGTGTAAATGCTAACAGTACACTCCTCAGGCAGGTTAATGATCTTGATGATGTTGTCTAACTGAGTTTCTTCATACCCCGAGTTAGCGTAGTACGGGTTAGGTACTGCCTTAATCAAATCAAGTGCATCTACCGCAGTTGGATTATCGTTTCTCACTGTAGAGAAATCTCCAGTAGAGAATGTGTACATAGGCAAGTTATCGTTCTCTGGTTGAGATGCTGACCAGCCTGGAGCAAAATTCTGCACGTAAGGCTTAGTAACTCTCAACTCTAACGTAACTATGTTAGCAAACATATCTCCGTTCTGAGCTAGGATAGGAACACCAACCCACATAGCATCTTTAAACACTCTACGTTTTGCCGGGTCACCCGGATCAAAGTTATTCTCAGAGAGTTTACTGTAGATGAAAGCCCCTTCATCATAAGCAGGAACGTCATTATTTGGATCATCTCCGTTATGTCCGAAGATGTAAACGTAATGTCCACCTCCAAAAATTGGGTTAACAAACGGACTAGCTAAGTCTGGGTCAAAGTTGCCATCAAACACTTCATCCGTAGGATTCCAAATCATATCGGCACCATTGCTTTGAGATAACCAAGAGTTTTCTCCAAACGCCATGTTTAATCGCTCGCCAGTTTCTACGTTTACCGCATAACCTGGGAACCATCCCATTCCTGTAGTTCCAGAAGCATCTGGTGTTCCTTCTTTGTTTACAGAAGGACTCATTCTTAGGTTGAATCGTTCGGCATCTCCGATAGTCGGAACGAACTCATCTCCTACTTCAAGAACCGGACATCTTGTCCATAGATCTTTGTTGCTAGTTACAACAACATCAACACTGGCAAGGTTATCTAAATCGTTAAGCGATTTGAATTTCTCCCAAGTTGGAGACATCACACTATCTGCATGACTTGCAAGTCTCCATGGTGCCCAAGTACCGTTTAGTACTGTCTCATATACCTGCTCATCATCGCCAGCATAATCATTCTGTGATGGCCAGTTTGTGTTTTCTAGCGTACCTGAACGAATCCAGTTTAATGGTGTAGTACCATCAACGTCTCCAATACCGGTTAACCAAAAGTTGGTACCACCAAAGTTGATTCTACCATCAAGGAAACCATTCCCTTCAACTGTTTCGTCTCCTGGGTTAATAGCTTGTTCTAAGAATACAGATAATCCCCATTCTGGAATCAACTGCTCGTTTCCGTTAGAAAGGCCAATTGCCTTATCAGCATAAACGATATTGTCCGGTCCAGCTCCTACTACATCTGGGCAATCGCCACCAATACATTCTAAAGACCAGTAGGCATCAGTTAAATCATCTACATCGGTAGAGTCAAGCATCTTAAACACAAAGTCTGCGTTAGGAAGATTCTTTGGGTCAATTACCTTGATATCAACTGGGCCTCTACCGTAGTCGTAAGTAATTTCAACTTGTCTTCCTTCTGAGCTTCTTGCAATTGCAAGTCTATCTTCTCTAAGAAGTGTCAAGTCTCTACCGCCATTTCCTTGTCCCTCAACTCTTGTAAGTCTTGGTCCATCACCATAAACAGCAGAAAGCATAGTTCCTTCTTGCTCTGGTGCTGGTTTGTGAGGAATTCCGATTACCGGAACAATTGCTCCACCAAACGCATTTTTACGACCAGCTAAATACGGTGCTTTTTGTCCGTCTAACTGAAGTGGATCGTTTTGATCATACGTCTTGTAAT
>JBMYXX010000073.1:0-10951 GCA_049608805.1 Flavobacteriales bacterium
GTGAACGCCTTCGTCTCCCTCTTTCTCCTCAAACTGAATGTATCCGTAACCTGTATCAGGTCGAGTTGGCGTAATTCCGAGGGTTATTAATGAGTCTTCTTTTTCAACCACTTCAAACGCCTGATTAATCAAAGAAGTGTATTCCGCATCCTTGAGAATAAGATGGTCTGAAGGAGCCACAACCATACTCGCATTTGGGTTCATGGCCTTAATGCGGAAAGCTGCATAAGCAATACACGGAGCGGTGTTTTTCCGTGATGGCTCAAGTAGTATTTGAGATGGTTTAATGCCTTTCAATTGCTCTTGAACCAAACCTTTGTACTGAGCATTGGTTACGATGAAAATATTCTCGGCAGGACAAACTTTTTTGGACCGATCAAAGGTCTGCTGAAGCAAAGATTTTCCCGTTCCTAGAATATCTAAGAATTGCTTTGGATGAGGAATTCTACTCATTGGCCAGAATCGGGAACCGACTCCTCCGGCCATAATAACTACGTAATGATTGGGGTTTTTCTTGCTCATTTCTTGAACTGGCTAAGCGCCTCTCTAAGGTTATCGATTACTTCCGAAATAGCTTCAGTTTTTAGGGTTCCTACAGAAATTCTGAACCATGGGTTTTGCTTAGATGCACCAAAGCAGTAAAATGGTACAATTCCAACTTTTGCCCGTCTAATAAGGAACATGGTAACGTCTTTGGCATCTGCAAGCAGTTCGCCTTCATCAGTGGTTTTTCCGATTAAATCAATTTTCACCGTTAGGTACATGGCGCCTTCTGCCTGAATTGCATCTACCGGAAAACCAATTTCTCGCAAAGCAGAGAAACTATTGAAAAGCTTATTTACACGTTCAGAAATCATGTCTCTGTGCTTCTGAACAATGGCATCAACTGCTTCAGTTTTATTTAAAAATGCAGCGGTAGCAATTTGCTCTGGCTTTGGCGACCAAGCACCAACATGGCTTAGCAAAGCTTTCATTTTGGCCATCACTTTGTTTGGTCCAAAAGCCCAACCAACTCTTACTCCCGTAGCAGCAAATGCCTTTGAAATTCCATCAATATAAATGGTATAATCTCTCATTTCTGGACGAAGAGAAACTGGATCTACGTGCTTGGTATCCCCTAAGGTTAACGCCCAATAAATTTGGTCGTAAACTAAGTACAATGGCTTTCGGCCTACTCGTCTTTTGTTCTCCTCAATAACTAAATCGCAAATCTCGGTTAGTCCTTTTTTAGTAAAAGAAGTACCTGTTGGATTTAGAGGCGAACACAACGCAACAATTGCCGCATCTTTTAAGTGTGGTCTCAAATCTTCAGCCGTAGGCAAAAACTTGTTTTCTGGCTTTGATTCAACAATTACCGGCTCAGCAAAATTGAGGTATGTGTAATGGTTATTATTCCAACTTGGAATTGGAAAAATAACCTTATCTCCCTTATTCACTAATGCGCGATAAGCAGCATAAATCAAAGGTCTTGCACCTCCAGAAATAAGAACATCTTCTTTGGAGTAAGACAAACCTTGTCTTTTCTCAATGTAATCTCTAACCGCCACACGGGTAACTTCCATGCCGTTTGCCTGCGGATAGTTTGTATGGCCAGCTTCGTAAGCGCTGACTATTTCGTTTAGCAATGCTTTCGGAAGCGGGTAAATACTTGGATTGAAATCGCCAATTGTTAGGTTGGTAATTTTCTCTCCTTGCGCTATTCTGGCGTTGATCTCACCTGCAATTTTGATGATTTCTGATCCGACCAGATTCTCGGCTAAATCGGAAACCGTACTGGCCTCCTGTGCGGTAGATTCTGTCATGAGTTAGTCCTCTAAAAGGGAGCGCGAAGATACTTATTCTAAAGCGTTGCTGGAAGGACCTCCGCGATGGCGCTTACAAGGTAGATTTTGCCTGATTTTACCTCCTCACAACGATAACGTTTGCGGAGCTTTTCTCCTTTCCTAAAAGCTCGTTTTCCCAAGACAAATTCTTGACCTGCATCTAACTCCTCTAATAGAACCGAGTCGGTTTTTTGGTCATACGAACGTAGAACGCGCATTAGTTCCAAATCCCGCACTGTTGCAGATTTTGGTCTTTTCATGTGTGCCGAAAGAACAGGCAAAATATCTGGCGGAAAAATCTCAGGATTCAGGAATTCCGTCATCAATTCTTGAAAGGCCTGTTTCCACTCTTTTCCATGCGGATTGACTTTCCTTCCGTGCCGTTCCCAATTAACCAAATGCGCCATTTCGTGCACCAGCGTTATTAGGAAAGCGTAGTTATTCAAACTTCCGTTTACGGAAATACGATGGCCAATTTTCCCGTATGGATGTCGGTAATCTCCAGCCTTGGTTTTACGGTCTTTTGTGATGGTGAGATGACATCGAAATGCTACAATCTTGTGCGCCAACGATTGCTCTGATCCCGTTGGAACAAAAGGTCTTATCGCATTACAAATTCGCTCTTCACGCGTCATGCATCAAATAAAGGGAATCTCTGCTAACCCGTTCATTGGCTGACGGTTTTGACAAAACTCAAAACAGGATAGTGTTTTTGCATTCATACTTCGTTGAACTTCACTCAAGTAACTACGGCTATTATCCTTCAGTTCGCCTTGTCTGAATACAAAACAACTCATCCTCAGCCTAATTCAGAATTATCAGAGGTTCCCTAACGAAGCCAAATTGTAAACCAGCAAACTTGACACATACGCCAAACCAGTCATCATTACGAGCTGAATCATTGGCCATTTCCAAGTTCCGGTTTCCGTTTTAACCACCGCTAGCGTGCTCATACACTGCATGGCAAAAGCGTAAAAAACCATTAACGACAAACCGAACGGTAAATCGTAAAGTGGTTCGTTGGTGCCTGGCTTCAGCTGCGCTTGCATTTTTTCTCTAACAGAAGATACTTCATCATCGCTTCCGCCAACACTATAAATGGTTGCCATTGTTCCAACAAACACTTCTCTGGCAGCAAATGATGTGATGAGCGCAATGCCAATTTTCCAATCGTACCCTAGTGGTTTAATTACTGGGTCGATGGATTTTCCGATAATACCGATGTAGGAGTTTTCGAGTAGTTCAGCATTTTTCTGTTGTTCGGCATCTGGGTTTTCAACCTCAGAATATTTTTGTTCGATGGCTTCAAACCTATCAGCCGGGCCATAAGAAGCACCGAGCCATAGAAGCACCGAAATGACAACAATTACTTTTCCAGCACTGGTTACAAACTGAGTTGCTTTACGGGTTATTTCGAGTAAAACATTAGAGACTTTCGGAAGCCGATAATCAGGCAGTTCCAGTAAGAAATGACTTTCTTCTGTAGAAGGAATAGTACGCTTTAAAACCAAAGCCGCGCCTAAGGCTGCAACTACTCCTAACAAATACATAAACAGTAGGGACAAGCCTTGATAACTTTCTGGAATTACCAAAGCAATAAGCAACGCATAAACGGGTAATCGTGCGGCACAAGCCATGAATGGCGTTACCATAATTGTTAGAATTCTTTCCTTTTCGTTGGAGATGGTTCTTGCAGCTAAAATAGCTGGAACCGCGCAGGCAACTCCGCCAATAAGCGGTACAATTGACCTTCCTTGCAGGCCAAATTTGCGCAACCAGCCATCAGCAATAAAGCTTACTCTGGCCATGTAACCAGATTCTTCTAAAACGGCCACAAACAGAAACAACATGGCTATTTGCGGGATAAAAATGACCACTCCGCCAAGGCCAGCCCAAATACCTTCCATCCAAAGTCTTGTAAAAAACGAATCAGGCAAAACATCAGTAAAAAATGATGCTCCAGCGCTGAAAAGGCCTTCTATTAATTCCATTGGGTATGCAGACCAAGAATAAATTCCTTGGAACATTAAACCGAGCAAAAACAGAAAGAACACTACTCCCCAAATGCGATGAGTCAACACATCGTCTAACTTTTTGGTTAATGCATGCGCAACAATAGGTCCATCGGCTTTAGCCTTACCTAAAATTCGTTTGATAATTACGTGCCTTTCTGTTGCTTTTGGAGACCAACTTACTTTAGGCGAACTAAGGCCATGATTTAAGATTTCGTGCTTCAAATCTGAAACACCAATACCTTCTCTGGCATCTGTTTTAACAATTGGAACACCCAATTCTGCTGACAGAATATCCAAGTCTAACTCTGGCGATAAACGCGGAAGCTGATCGGCCATATTTAAAACCAAAACTGCTGGGATTTCCTGTTCCAAAACTTGCAAGGCTAAATACAGGCTGGTTTTAAGGTGAGATGCATCCACAACAATTAAGGCCAAGTCCGGATGGTCGGAATTTGACGAATCGGTAACGGCTTGCGAGGCAACTTTCTCGTCCATAGAACGAGGCTCTAAACTGTAAGTGCCTGGAAGATCAACTAAATCGACTTTTAGTTGGCCAACGGCAAACTTGCCAGACTTTTTCTCAACCGTAATTCCAGGGAAGTTTCCCACCTTTTGGTGCAACCCAGTAAGCTTATTAAAGAGAGAGGTTTTGCCGCTATTCGGGTTGCCAATTAATGCAACTTTCAGCCTTGCTTTCTCTTTACCCATACGTGCTTAACTGCGGCTTAAACTAGTTCTGCCTGAACAAGAATACTTGAAGCTTCTCTTTTTCTGATACACAAAAGGTGGTCAGAAACTCGAATAGCAATTGGGTCTCCCGTAGGTGCAATGCGTTCAACGCAAAGCTGTTCTCCAGCAACTACGCCTCTTTCTGCCAAATGCTTTGCAAGCACATCATCCGAAAAGGAAGAAACCACTGCACGCTGTCCGAGATGTAAATCTTTTGCTGTCATCGATTGCTACTTGTAGCAATTTCGAAATTAACCAGAAACAAGGTCGTTAAAGAAAAAAGGGAGGTTATACCCTAAATGGGGTAGTGTCTTGTGTTTGAGTTGGAATTGCTTCTCCAAAACCGGGGCAATCGCACCCTTTACCTCTTTTTCTGCTTGCGCAGGAAGCCAGCAAGGTTATACACAAAACCGCCAAAAAGAACTGAGACCACTTTTTCATTATAGGACAAAGGTAATTCAAGTTTAAACAAGATATGTTGCAGTATATTTTCTGAGCACTTGGTTTATCCCTAAATTTAGCCGCAAGTAGATGGGAATTTTCGTCCACATTGGAAGATACGTGCTCTGGATGTCTAGGGTTTTTAGGAAGCCGGAGAAGTTAAGTGTCTTTAGGCGGCAAATCTTTGCTGAAATCCAAAACGTTGGTTATGATTCACTTGGCCTAGTTGCGTTGGTGAGCATCTTTATGGGTGCGGTATTAGCCATTCAATTGGCCTACAATATTGAAAGCCCGCTAATACCCATGTACACGGTTGGCTTTGGTGTTAGGGATTCGTTAATTCTAGAGTTTTCGCCAACCATTATCAGTATTATTCTTGTTGGTAAAGTTGGTTCTAGCATTGCCAGCCAAATTGGTACAATGCGTGTTACCGATCAGATTGATGCCCTAGACATTATGGGCGTAAATTCTACCGGCTATTTGGTCGGCCCTAAAATGATTGCGGCTGTAATTTGTAACCCGTTTATAACCATAATTAGTATGATTTTGGGAATGGTTGGTGGCTATGCCGCTGGCATTCTCACGGGAATGGTATCTGGAAACACGTTCATTTACGGTATTCAATTCGCGTTTCAACCCTACTACGTTATTTATGCTCTCATTAAAACTGCTGTGTTTGCTGTTGTTATTACAACTGTTCCGGCATACTTCGGTTATCATGCATCGGGCGGAGCCTTAGAAGTTGGAAGAGCAAGCACCGTTTCTGTTGTTTATAGCATTGTAATTGTGCTCACTTTCAACCTCATCTTAACTCAAATGCTTTTGCAATGATTGAGGTTAAAAACCTGAACAAAAGCTTTGGAGAGCACCACGTTTTAAAGAACGTAAACGCCCAGTTTCACAAAGGGCAGGTAAACATCATTATTGGGCAGAGTGGCTCCGGAAAAACTGTTTTAACCAAATGCATGGTTGGATTGTTTGAGGTTGATTCTGGCGTGGTAGAATACGATGGTCAAGATTTTTCTTCTCTGTCATTTCGGCAAAAAAAGACCATCAGAAAAGAAATTGGAATGCTCTTTCAGGGAGGAGCGCTTTTCGATTCGATGACGGTTGCAGATAATATCATGTTTCCTTTATCCATGTTTACGGACCAGTCTGCATCGGAAAGAAGGAAAAGAGCAGAGTTCTGTCTAGAGCGCGTAAACCTTTCTAGAGCTGCAGATTTATTGCCCTCAGAACTTAGTGGTGGAATGAAAAAACGTGTAGCTATTGCAAGAGCAATTGCTACCAAACCTAAATATCTGTTTTGTGATGAACCGAACTCTGGACTAGACCCAAAAACTGGGCTGGTCATTGATCAGTTAATCAAGGAAATTACCGATGAGTACGAGATTACAACCATTGTAATTACGCACGATATGAACTCGGTTATTGAGATTGGTGAGAACATTCACTTCATTTACAAAGGCGAAAAATGGTGGGAAGGTTCTAAGGAAGAAATTCTACGAACCGACAACCAGGAAGTGGTCGATTTCGTTTACGCTTCTAAATTTATGAAGCAGGTAAGAGCAGATTTAGCCAAGTAAACTTAAGAAAGCCGTTAACCTTTTACTCTACCGTAACTGATTTTGCCAAATTCCTAGGCTGATCTACATTACAACCACGCATTACGGCAATGTAATATGAGAGAAGCTGCAATGGAATTGAAGCTAAAATTGGCACCAATTCCTCTTCAGTTTCAGGGATTTCTAAAACATGATCTGCCAACTCGGCTGCCGCAGTGTCGCCTTTGGTAACAACAGCAATTATTTTCCCTTTTCGGGCTTTTACTTCTTGAATATTGCTTACTACCTTTTCATAAGAGCCTTTCTTGGTTGCAATTACAACAACTGGCATTTCCTCATCAATTAGTGCAATTGGCCCGTGCTTCATCTCTGCCGCTGGATAACCTTCCGCATGGATATAGGAAATTTCCTTCAGCTTTAGCGCTCCTTCTAATGCAACTGGGAAGCTGTAGCCTCTTCCTAGATATAAGAAGTTTTTAGCATCCTTGTACTGACCAGCGATGTATTTCACCTGCTCTGCAGATTGCAATGCTTCCTCAACATTCTCTGGCATTTTTTCTAATGCCGCTAACAATTGTTGGAACCTTGACTCTGGAATAGTCCCTTTCTTATGCGCCAAACTCAGCGCCATTAACAACAATACAGTAACCTGAGATGTAAACGCTTTAGTTGATGCAACACCAATTTCTGGTCCTGCATGAGTGTAAGAGCCAGCATCTGTTACTCTTGAAATGGTAGAACCAACCACGTTACAAATTCCAATAATGGTTGCTCCTTTAGACTTAGCTAACTCTAGAGCAGCCAATGTGTCTGCTGTTTCTCCAGACTGAGAAATAGCAATAACCACATCATCTTCACCAATGATAGGATTCCTATACCTGAACTCAGACGCATACTCAACCTCTACAGGTATTCTTGCTAAATCCTCAATGAGATATTCTCCCACCAAGCCAGCATGCCAAGAAGTTCCGCAAGCAACGATAATTATACGCTTGGCGTTGGCAATTTTCTGTTCGTAATCTATAATACCTCCTAGGCTAACCGTACCAGAATCTACATGGTAGCGGCCGCGCATACTATCGGCAATTGACTTAGGTTGCTCAAAAATTTCTTTAAGCATAAAGTGTTCATACCCACCTTTCTCAAGCGCCTCTAGGTGAAGTTCTAGCTCTTGGATATATGGTGTAATCACTTCATTTTCAATCGAACGAAGAATTGGATCTTGGCCAACTCGTAATTCTACAATTTGCTCATCATCGAGATAAACAACCTCCTTGGTGTATTCTATAATTGGCGTGGCATCCGAAGCCAAGAAAAATTCTCCATTATCCTTCCCTATTCCCACAACCATTGGGCTTCCTTTTTTGGCGCCAATAATTACTTCTGGGTCGGTTTTATCTAAAACTGCAATAGCATAGGCTCCAACAACTTGGGTTAGAGCAACCCTAACTGCTTCGGCAATGGTGAGATTTTCGTTAGCCTGTATATCCTCAATAAGATGAATAAGTACTTCGGTGTCGGTATCGCTTTTAAACTGATGACCTCGCTGTAAGAGCTCTTTTTTTAAGGAATCATAGTTCTCAATTATACCATTATGAATAATTGATAGATTTTCGTTCCCAGAATAGTGCGGATGAGCATTAACATCATTCGGTTCTCCGTGAGTAGCCCATCTTGTATGACCAATTCCAATAAAGCCACTAAGGTCCTTACCAGAAGAAAATGTCTCTAAATCAGAAACCTTGCCTTTACACTTGTAAACATTGAGGTTAGATGAGTTTAACAAACACACCCCAGAGCTATCGTATCCGCGATATTCGAGTCTTTTGAGACCTTTAATAAGTATAGGATACGCCTCTTGATTTCCGATATAAGCAACTATTCCACACATCAGCTTTATTCTATAATGGTGTAAGTCATTCTAAGTTTCATTGGCTTGGTAGCATGCTTGGGGCCATTAAACACACCACGATAAGCAGTGGTGGCCGTCCCAGCATTCACTAAATATAAGCCGTAATCTTCATCTTCTGGGTTGTTGAGAATTGACTGAAGGTGACGAGCAATATTAAACACGTATTCCTCATTATCTGCATCATAAACGCCCCCGTAATAGTCTGGGCCTTCAAACTGATCAACCACAAAAACGGCACCGTCACTAGAATCTATCCCCGTAACAAACAAACTGGGAGGAACTGCATACTCAGTAATCACAGATTCGTCTATCGGGACAACCAATTCTGCTTTATTAATTGCCACATACCCAAGTTCATTAAGCTCCCTAAGATGCGGCAATTCAACTTTGGCTCTTAAACAGGCCATAGACTGTATGTAAAAAGTGGTTTCCCCGGTGGTAGTTCCGCCAGCCAATGCAGCATCAACTTCTGCAGAGAACTCATGGCTAAATGCAGTATGGACTCCATCTGGATTGGTAATTGGGAAAATTACTGGAACCGTATCTCCACTATAGTACAACTCAACCCTTGAGTTTGAGCTTGCCACATTTAGACTCAAAATAGAACCTGTACCGGCTGGTCTAGACAAGTCAGTTGTCTTTACGTTCAGTCCTTTAAACTCTTCAATAAACACTTCATCCGAAGCCAAATTTGTTGAATTGATAATGCGGTTTCCTAAATCTGTATCCAACGCAATTCTCATTGATGGTGGAAGAACCTCTTCCGATATTTCTATCTCACTATACAAATCTGGCCAAAACGAAATTTCCGTAAGTGCTGAAGCAGATACGGCATGGGTAACGTTAGACTGATATATCGAATCTCCCGTTCCTGTTGGGTACAAATCTTCTTCCAGCTCATAGACACCCACCTGCATTAGACCATCAAGTTTGTCTGTGTTTCCGTAAGAACCCGCGTAGGCGAGGTTTAAAATCACAGAATCTGCAGTTGCCCCTGATGGGAACTCTAAATTAGATTCGGCTGGTTTAAACTGAAAAAATAGTTCCGAACTAACTCTTCCAAATATTGGATCATTAAAGTCTCCGAACAAGTATGTGTTAATTCCTGAGGTAGGAACCGAATCGTGCAAAATTGTACTTGCCTCTAAGCTAAAGGTATCAATCCAAGCCACCGGCATTTGTTCGCCATCTGGCAGCACTTCAAGCCCAATATTTTCTGGCTCTTTGCATGCGGAAACGGCCATTATCAAACAAATTCCGAAAACGGCTTGCAATGTTGTTAATCTCATCGTCTATAAATAAGTAAGCGGAGGGATTAACCCTCCGCCTTTAAGAATATTGTACAGTGTATGTTAATTAGTATTAATCTGCCAAAACAGAATCTTCTGCCAAAATCTCTGTGTAAAAATCAGAATAGGCATCTAGATATGTTTCCTCATCCTTAAAGCTAAGTAGAGGCTTTTCGCATCCCGTTGCTTCGGCTGCCGTTTCTGGAGTAAGTTCTTCATCTCCTACAATAACAGCATCTGCGTACTTAATACCTGCCTTTGTAAGACTCAGGTGAGTTGTATCTGCAAACTGCGCTACATCTTCGTCTGTCAGTGTGTCAAACTTAATTTTCTCCGCCATTCTAGCATCAAGAGAACCTTCGTAATCATCTTTATAAACCGAGTAAACAATTTTAGAGTTTTCAAAGATTGGATCATCTTTATAAACTGTCTTAATAAAGAATGGAAGCAATGCAGTCATCCAACCATGGCAATGAATTACGTCAGGAGCCCAACCTAATTTTTTAACCGTTTCAATAACTCCTCTGCAAAAGAAAATTGCTCTTTCGTCATTGTCAGAGAAGAATTTATCATCCCTTCCTGCAAGGAAAAATTTACGCTGAAAATATTCCTCATTATCAATGAAGTAAACCTGCATTCTAGCAGGCTGAATAGAAGCCACTTTAATAATTAAAGGATGATCGGTGTCATCAATAATTAAGTTCATACCAGAAAGGCGAATTACCTCATGCAATTGGTTTCTTCGTTCGTTAATGCAACCAAATCGCGGCATAAATGTGCGAATCTCTCTACCTCTCTCTTGTGTTCCTTGAGGCAAATGTCTCCCGATGTAACCCATATTTGTTTCAGGCAGATATGGTACAACCTCTTGAGATACATAAAGCACTCTCTCCTTTTGCGACATGTTTCGTGTTTTTTTGTGTGAAAAAAGTATGCAAATTTACAAATTAAATGCCCTGTACGCAAGGCGTGGCGCGGGTTAGAGAAAACCACCTACTCACTTATACGCATTTTTTTTGAGATTATCAAACAGTCGTTTTTAGCTTTGTACTTGCCATTTTCCCACAAATGAAAACAATTACCACTGCGGCAGAAATGACTGCCTATTCAAACCAAATTAGATCCAAAAGCAGGTCTATTGGGTTTGTTCCAACAATGGGAGCACTGCATAAAGGGC
>JBMYXX010000074.1:0-10922 GCA_049608805.1 Flavobacteriales bacterium
CGAAGTTAACAGAACTGTCTGCTAATTCTTTTACGGCTATAAATGTTGATGGGTCTTTCAAAATTCTGCTGTCATCAGACAACATCCCAGCTAGAACTTCTTTTGCTTTGTCAGCATCATCTCCGTATCCAATTCCAACAACCCAATCAACTCTTCTTGTTGGTTCTGTAGAATAGTTGACCATGCTACCTGTGCTCAGTCCGCCATTAGGAATAATGATGGTTTTGTTGTCGCCAGATTTAAGAATAGTGTTGAAGATTTGAATTTCTCTGACCGAACCTGCATGTCCTTGTGCTTCGATAAAATCACCAACCTTAAAAGGCTTGAAGATTAGAATCATAACACCACCAGCAAAGTTTTGAAGCGTTCCACTCAAAGCCATACCAACGGCAAGACTAGCCGCACCTAAAATGGCTACGAAAGAGGTCATTTCAATCCCTAGTGTGCCAAGCGCTGTGATAACGACAAGAATTTTAAGAACGATGCTTATCATGCTTCCCAAAAAACTCTGTAACGCATCATCAAAGCCTTTGGCTTTCATTAGTTTCTTAGTGGCTTTTGTAATTGCTCCTGCAACCCAAAATCCGATAACCAAGATGAGTAATCCGAGCGCTAGTTTCTGCCCGTATTCAATTAGCATAGGTGTGTAATCTGCACCTCCGTTTCCGAATAAATCTTCCATAAGTGTTTTTCTAAAATTTTGCGCAAAGAAACTAAAAACAAAAAAGCCTTCTCAATTGAGAAGGCTTTTACTTGGTGGGAAATGAGGGATTCGTCCCAATAGCTATCGGGACCCCGACCCTTCATTGGAAAACCGTGAGATGAGCTTTTGCCTCATTTCTGGATATTTTTTAAGGTTTTCTATGTAATCTCTACTCTTCATTTGTTTGATGTGTGCTTCTACTTTTCGAGCGTGAATTCGATTTTTACATTCGAGTTGAAGGACAACTGTCCAATCATCAGCTTGTTTTGTGTAAGAGTTTTCGAAGAAGGAATGATTGTGTTGGTTGAGCCGTTCTTCCATCGAATTTGTTTCTCCGACATAATAGCGGTCGATGGATTTGCTATGAAGAATATAACAGCAGAACATAATACTAAGAAACAAAAAAGCCTTCTCAATTGAGAAGGCTTTTACTTTGGTGGGAAATGAGGGATTCGAACCCCCGACCCCCTCGGTGTAAACGAGGTGCTCTGAACCAACTGAGCTAATTTCCCGAATTCGGGCTGCAAATGTAATTAAGGTTTTGAAATGTGCAAGCAGAAATTTCACACAACTTCTGCAACTACAAAAGTGCTACCACCAACGTAGATGATATCGTCTCGTTTGGCAAGGCTTTTTGCGGCTTCCAAAGCTTCGTTTACCGAAGGAAATGGAATGTGCTTAAGGCCAATTTGTTTTGCTGATTCAGACAGGTGCTTCACTTCCAGCCCGCGCGGAACATCTGGCCGGCAGAAGTAGTAGGATGCCTCTTTCGGAAGCATTTCTAATGTTTTGGCAACGTCTTTATCGTTCACCATTCCCCAAATAAAATGAAGTTGCACAGGACTTCGATTTGAAAGTAAACGCTTGAGATTGGGCTCCAATCCTTCTCTGTTGTGTGCCGTATCTGCAATAATCAATGGATTTCTATCCAGTACTTGCCAACGACCTTTAAGTCCTGTATTGCTAACCACATGATTTATTCCGGATTTGAAATGCTCTCTGGTTAAACTCCAACCTGAATCTGATAGTGTTCTTACAACCTCCAAAGCTGTTATCAGGTTTTTTGCCTGATGGGGTCCAGAAAGCTCGCTTTCAACTTCTAATTCCGCTCCATCATAATGACGAAGGCTCATTTGAAGCTTATCGTCTTCCAAAACTTGCTTCCTCGTTTCCCATTCTCGGTTGGCGAAACGCAATCGGCTGTCAGTTTCCCTTGCTTTGGTTTCGAAGACTTCGGCTACTTCTTGCTGAAATTCTCCAACAACAACTGGAACATTAGATTTGATGATTCCAGCTTTTTCTCCTGCTATTTCAGGCAAGGTTTCTCCTAGGAATTGCTGATGATCGTATCCAATATTGGTTATAACGGAAAGCTCTGGCGTGACAACATTCGTACTGTCTAATCTTCCTCCTAAACCCGTTTCAATAATAGCTATATCGACTTTGCTCTTGGCAAAATGGTTGAATGCCAAAGCAACCGTCATTTCAAAAAAGGAAGGTTTTATTTCTTCAAAACCTGACTGGTAATCCTGGACGAAATCAATCACGGATTGCTCCGAAATCATCTCGCCATTAATTTTAATTCGCTCTCTGAAATCGGTTAGGTGAGGGGAGGTGTACAAACCAACTTTGTAGCCAGCTTCTTGAAAGACTGATGCCAACATGTGACTAATAGAGCCCTTGCCGTTTGTTCCTGCTATATGAATGCTTTTGAACTTGTTTTGAGGATTACCCAGGAGTTCGCAAAGTGCCAATGTGTTAGAAAGGTCTTTCTTAAACGCAGGCGCTCCTTGCCGCTGGTACATTGGCAACTGACTGAAAAGATATTCCAGCGTTTCGGAATAGTTCATCACTCCAAAATGAAGACAAAGGTCATGGAGCCTTTTTGCTGAATGGAAGCATCAGCCTTAGCATTGAACTTTGTGTTGTAAGCGGCTTCTGTTGCCAACTTTTCAAGGTGTCTGTCCGTGGTTGTGGAACCTCTAGCTCCAGGAGTAGCTTTCACAACCTTTCCGTATTTATCAACGATAATATCAACCACAACTTTTCCCTCTTTCTGTGAGTTATCTACGATTTTAGGAGCTGAAACCATGCTTCTTCCATCTAAGTTGAAAGACATGCCATTGCCACTTCCTCCTAAACCACGTGGTGCGCCTGGTGTTCCATCAGCACTTCCCTGATTTCCGCCTGGTTGAGTATTTCCCTCGCCTTTGCCTTGTCCTTCTTTTGCCTTCGCGAAAAGAGCGGCACTTGCGGCACGTTTTTCTTCTTCAACTCGCGCTTTTTCAGCGGCTATTCGTTCTTCTTCAGCACGTTTGTCTGCTTCAACTTTTTGCTTGCGTTTTTGCTCTTTTTCAAGGGCAATTGCTTCGAGCATTTCTTGAGTTACTACTTCTTCTTCGACAACAGGATCGGATGGAGTTGCAACGCTTTCTGTAGGCTGAACTACTTCCTCGACTTCCTCTTCAATAACCTCAGATTGAGCAGGGTCGCTTTCGGTATCGCCTAATCCCATATCCGTATTTCCGAAGTTGATCATCATGCCTTCTTCTGGCTTTGGATGAATGGTAGTAAGCCCAAAAAACAGGAATAGCAACAGCAATAACGCATGAATGCTCAGCGATGTAATCATCGCCTTTCGCTTATTTTTCTTTTCGGCTAAATCCATTACTCTGGTTTTATTCAACTCTCCCCACCCGATAAATCGGGACGCCCCTCTCTTCCTAAGAGAGGGGAAAGTTCAGCTTGCTGAACAGGGGTGAGTTGGTTTAGCAATTCCATTATCATAACCCAAAATTCTATTCAGGTTTTGTTGCCAGAACAATCTTGTATTTATTCTGATAAGCAATGTCCATCACCTTAACGGCATATTCAATCGGAACACCTTGCTCCACTCTCAGCACAATTACTTTGTCTTCTGCGTTAGCTAGACGCTGATGAATAAGGTTTTCCATAGATCCTGTCGAAACTTCGTCTTGATCTACGTAATGTTTCAACGCCTTATCGATAGAAACCGATACTGTTTGCTTCTTCACGGACTTAGAATTACTACTAGGTAGCACCAAGTCCAACGCATTGGTGGTAACCAACGTGGACGTAAGCATGAAGAATATCAGCAACAGGAATACAATGTCCGTCATAGACGACATATTGAAATTCGGGCTGACTTTATTTCTGGTTCTTAATCCCATGAGTTCTAATTATTAATTCATAATTCTCAATTAATAATTGAATTAAGCTGGTTCGTGAAGTAGGTCGATGAATTCGGTAGAGCGTGCTTCCATTTTAAAAACCACGGCTTCCACTTTTGCAACCAATGTATTGTATCCCAAATAGGCCATAATTCCAACTACCAAACCAGCAACTGTGGTGGTCATTGCGGTGTAAATTCCACCGGCCAGCATTTCAACATTTACTTGTCCGCCAGCCATTGCCATTTCGTGGAAAGCCAAAATCATCCCAATCACCGTTCCCAAGAAACCAATCATCGGGGCCGCTCCAGAAATAGTAGCCAACGTAGCCAAGTTCTTCTCCAGTTTGTACGTCTCTAGTTTCCCCACGTTTTCAACCGCAGCGGTAATATCTCCCAAAGGCCGACCAATACGGTCAATCCCTTTAGAAAGCATCCGCGAAATAGGCGTGTTGCTACTCGTGCAAAGGGCACGAGCGGCACTTAAATCGCTCTTATGAATGCTGTCTTTAACACCATTAAAAAATGCTGGGTCTTCCTTGCCGGCTTTGCCAATGGTTAGAAACCGTTCCACAAAAATGTAAATGGCAACAATTGACAGAAGCAGTAATACCAACATGATAATGTTGCCACCAATTCCGCCCGAAGTCATTAATTCAATGATGGACAAGGTTGATTCGACAGGCGCTTCTCCGTTGTCTCCCGCTTCTTGCGCCATGGCTGTTGTAATGAACATCAAATTCATAGTTGATTGATTAAAGGTTGAGGTAATTGTACTCGGTATCGAAAGTATCTATAGTCGGTTGCGAGCAAGTTGAGCGCACTTCCCATTTATAAACATCAGCATGTTAGCTTTAGTATGACTAAGCCGCTAAAATTCATTTCCCGAACTCAGCTGGGTTTCATTATTGAAACATAATTGATTGAGTTTTGCTTGCACTGAGCGAAGTCGAAGTGGGCGTTTCCGCCTAAGGCGGACAGGCTGTCCGCTGTATCCACGCTTGTGGCGTGGGATGCCGCTACCATCCTTAACGCGGGCGCCACCTCAAACATCTTAGTCATCCCGAACTTGTTCCGATAGCTATCGGAACAGGGTCTATTCTATGTCCCTCAGTCAATTTGCACATACCGCGTTCGTATATTCGTTTTTCATTCGTAATTCGCATCCATTTCCGTGAAACCATTTCTCGATACAGGCATAGAATACTTGGCAGGCGTTGGTCCAGAACGCGCCAAATTGCTGCGTGCAGAATTTCACATCAAAACCTATGGGGATTTATTGCACCATTTCCCTTTTAGGTATGTCGATAAAACGCAGTTTCATCACATAAACAGCATTGCAACTACGGAGGCCGACATTCAATTACGCGGACAAATTAGTTCGATAAGGCTTATTGGTCAAGGTAGAGGAATGCGCTTGGTGGCCGAGTTTTCTGATGGAACGGGTGTGTTAGAACTCGTATGGTTTAAAGGAGTTAAGTGGGTGCAGCCTAAACTCAAAACTGGGGTGGATTACGTGGTTTTTGGCAAACCAAGCAATTTCAAAGGGAAGTATAATATGGTGCATCCCGAATTTGAAACAGCCGAATCGCAGAAGAAGAAAGTAGCAACAGCATTGCAACCTGTTTATCCATCAACCGAAAAAGCCAAAGCCAAAAACCTTGATACAAAAGCGATTGGTAGGTTGATGAATGCGTTGGTTACGCAGCTTAAAGGTCAGGGACATGTAGCTGAATTGTACGGGCCAGAATTCAGAGAAAAGAACAATCTTATTGGAAGAGAAGAAGGGTTTGTAAATGTCCATTTCCCGAAGGATAATGACACGCTGAAAAAAGCATTGTTCCGATTGAAATTTGATGAGCTATTTTTTATTCAACTGCGTTTGCTGAAGCTGAAGCTCATCAACCAGAATAAATTTCAAGGAGCTGTTTTTGGTGAGGTAGGAGAGATGGTGAATCGCTTTTATTCTGAGTGTTTACCTTTTGAATTAACCGGAGCGCAAAAGCGAGTTGTCCGAGAAATCCGTGCCGATTTAGGCTCAGGAAAGCAGATGAGTCGCTTGGTGCAAGGCGATGTCGGAAGCGGTAAAACCATTGTGGCGCTAATGTCGATGCTTTTGGCGGTGGATAATGGCTACCAGGCTGCATTGATGGCGCCCACTGAAATCCTGGCGGAGCAGCATTTTAAAACCATTTCTGAGTTTCTGAAGAAGCTCAATTTGCACATTGCGTTGCTTACGGGCTCTACAAAATCTGCGGAACGAAAGGTGTTGCACGAGCAACTTCGGTCAGGAGAAATTCACATTCTTATTGGAACACATGCGCTCATTGAAGATGTGGTGAAATTTCAAAAGCTTGGGCTTGTGATTGTGGACGAGCAACACCGATTTGGGGTTCAGCAACGTGCTAAATTGTGGCTAAAAGGCAACGATGGCGAAGTGCCACATATGCTAATTATGACGGCAACACCTATTCCTAGAACATTGGCCATGACGGTCTATGGCGACCTCGATACTTCCGTAATTGATGAACTCCCTCCGGGAAGAAAACCGATAAAAACGTTGCATCGTTTTGATGCAGCGCGGCAGAAGATTTTCGATTTCATGAAGCAAGAAATTGCCATTGGAAGGCAGGTTTACGTGGTGTATCCGCTGATAGATGAGAGCGAGAACATGGATTATAAAGACCTGACTGATGGTTACGAGTCTATTGTGCGTGAATTCCCGCAACCGCAGTATCAGGTTGGTGTGCTTAACGGCAAAATGAAGCCGCAGGATAAGGAGTATGAAATGCAGCGTTTCAAAGAGGGAAAGACACAAATTTTGGTTTCTACCACGGTAATTGAGGTGGGTGTAGATGTGCCAAATGCATCGATGATGGTCATTGAAAGTGCAGAGCGGTTTGGGCTTTCGCAATTGCATCAGTTGCGCGGAAGAGTTGGTCGGGGAGCGGAGCAAAGCTTCTGCATTCTAATGACCGGTTACGCGCTGGGGCAGGAAGCCAGAACGCGCATGGAAACCATGGTGCGTAGCAACGATGGATTTGAGATTGCGGAGGTAGATATGAAACTGCGTGGCCCGGGCGATATTCAAGGAACGCAGCAAAGCGGTCAGCCGATTTTCAAGATTTCTAACCTCAGCAAAGACGGTCAGATTTTACAAGCGGCTCGCAGTGCAGCAATCGATTTATTGACCGATGACCCAAAGTTGGAAAAGCGAGAAAACGCTTTGACTAAACATCATCTTATTAAGGAAATGAAAGACAGGCCTAATTGGGCACGTGTTTCTTAAACCTTTCATTGTCATGCTGAGGAACGAAGCATCTCTTTTCTAAGCCAAAGATTCCTCGTACCTCGGAATGACAAAATGAATAAGCCCCTATGAGTTTACAGCAGCCCGTCTCAGTCGATCATTAATCGCTTTGCCCAAACCGATTTCTGGAAGCCTTTCGGCAAGGATAACATCTACAGGAAACTGTTCAAATTCTCGCATAAAAGCGAAAAGATTAACTGCTGCTTCGTGCAAATCTCCGTGTGGAGAAAGCAGCAATTGACGATTGGGTGGAAGGAACTCCAATGGCGTCATAAACCCAAGGAAACCAATTCGTTTTCCTTCAAAATCATGAATCATCTCTCCTGGATTTCCGAAGTAAAGCGGCTTGCCGGGGGCGTAATGACTCTTCAGCATTCCCGGGGCTTTTGGGTCGGAAGATTGATTGAGTGCAACCTCAATTTTTCCTATCGAATCTTCAATCACGTCAATGCTCAATCCACCCAAACGGTAAACAATTGGCTTGTCGTTTTCAAATCCAATAATTGTACTTTCTAAACCCACTTTGGTTGATCCGCCATCAAGTATATAGTCGATTTTATCACCGAGTTGGTCATCTACATGTTGGGCCGTGGTTGGACTCACATACCCGAACGGATTGGCACTAGGAGCGGCCAACGGGAAATCTAAGCGTTGCAACAATTCTCTGGTCATTGGGTGCGATGGTACGCGAACAGCCACGCTATCTAAACCCGAGGTAACGAGGTCTGGAATAACAGGCTTTTTTGGCAAAACCAGCGTCATCGGTCCCGGCCAAAACTCATCCATTAATGCTTTAGCAATGGAAGGAATTTTTGTGACGCTTTCCTTCACCCATTCAACGCCAGAACTGTGTACAATCAATGGGTCGAATTGAGGTCGGTTCTTCGTCTCGAAAATGCTCAGAACCGCTTCTTCGTTGAAGGCATTTCCGGCCAACCCATACACGGTTTCTGTAGGTATGGCAACCAACTTTCCGCGCTTGAGTAATTGCGCTGCTTTCTGTATGTCGGTTCCAATTTCGGCCATTGGTGCAAATGTAAGGGCTTGATGCGGTTAAGACTTGATGCATGGAGCCTTAACAAATCTTAATTTCGCGGCACAAATACGCACAATGAATATCTCCTACAACTGGCTTCGCCAATATTTACCAATTGACCTTGATGTTAATGAAGCATCCGACCTGCTTACCGGCTGTGGCCTAGAAGTGGAAAAAGTGATTCCATTTTCGTCTGTTGAAGGCGGACTGGAAGGCTTAGTTATTGGCGAGGTTTTGACCAAAGAAAAGCATCCTGATGCCGATAGGTTGAACCTAACCACCGTGAATATTGGAACAGTCGAGCCGCTGCCGATTGTGTGTGGTGCGCCAAATGTGGAAGCAGGTCAGAAAGTGGTTGTGGCAACGGTTGGAACCATGCTTTATCCTGAGGATGGAGAGCCGTTTAAAATCAAGAAGTCGAAGATTAGAGGACAGGTATCCGAAGGGATGATTTGTGCCGAAGATGAGATTGGTTTAGGAGCGAGTCATGACGGCATTATGGTGTTGCCTGCGGATGTTAAAGTTGGAACGCCAGCATCAGAATACTTCGATATTGAGAACGATTTTACGATTGAAATTGGCCTGACGCCAAACCGTGCCGATGCCATGAGTCATATTGGCGTGGCGCGCGATTTACGGGCGGTTATCCGCGAGATAAAGGGTGGTCATCAAGACTTGAATCTAGAATGGCCTGATGTTATGGGTTATGCAGCCGATTTGAAAGAAAACCCAATTGCGATTGATGTTCAGGAATCCGAGGCTGCTCCGCGATATGTGGGACTTTACATCCAAGGAATTGAGGTAAAGCCATCGCCAGTTTGGTTGCAAAACCGACTAAAAGCCATTGGAGCGCGTCCTATCAATAACGTGGTCGACATCACCAATTATGTGTTGCACGAAATGGGCCAGCCGCTACACGCGTTTGATGCCGATAAGATTAAAGACAACAAGGTTGTAGTTCGCTCTGCCAAGGCTGGAAAGAAGTTCACCACACTAGATGAAGTTGAGCGTGATTTGAACGAAAACGATCTGATGATCTGCAATGCCACAGATGGTATGTGCATCGCAGGTGTGTTTGGCGGTTTGAATTCGGGAGTAACGGAAACAACCAAGAATGTGTTCTTAGAAAGCGCCTATTTCAACCCAGTTTCCATTCGTAAAACGGCAAAAAGACACGGTTTAAACACTGATGCTTCGTTCCGTTTTGAACGTGGCATTGACCCAGAAACAGTTGTGCTGGCTGCCAAGCGCGCGGCATTGCTTATTCAAGAATTAGCTGGAGGGAAGCTGTCTGTCATTACCGATGTCTACCCAAATCCAATTCCGCACCAAAAAGTGGAGGTGAAATTTGCCAACATTAATCGAATGATTGGTCAAGACATCCCGAAAGAAACCGTGCTTTCTATCCTAGATGATTTGGGGATTTACGTAGAGAAAAAGAATGATGAAGGATTGAAATTATCGGTTCCATCTTTCAAAAATGACGTGACCAGAGAAGCCGATATAATTGAAGAAGTGCTTCGTGTTTACGGCTACGATAGAATTAAGGGAAGTGGGCAGCTGCGCGTTCCGTTAATTGCTTCAGACAAGAAAAGTCCAGAGCAACTTCGGAACTTGGTTTCTGACGCGTTGACCGCTCAAGGCTTTAACGAAATCATGAATAATTCGCTTACCAAAGCGAGTTACATGGATACGCATTTCGCTGAAACTGGAAAGTCGAAAGTGGATATTTTAAACCCGCTGAGCACCGATTTGAACGCCATGCGCCAAACGCTACTTTTTGGCGGGTTGGAAAGTCTTTCACGTAACATTCGTCATCAAAATGCAAACTGTAAGTTCTACGAATTCGGAAACCTTTATGGCATGTCTGGAAAGGAGAAATGGCCGTACGCAGAGCATTCATCTCTTGGCCTATTTATTACAGGAAGATGGCAGAAAGAGCGTTGGAATGCCACCGAAGGGAACGGAACATTCCATCACATTCACGGGGCAGTAAAGTCAATTTTAAACCGATTGGGAATTGCGGGGAAACTGCAAGATGTGTCGGATAAGAAAACGTTCAATTATGGAATGGAATTCCAAACCAAAGACGGACAATTGTTGGTCAATTTCGGAAGTGTGAATTCTAATATTTTGGAGTCGTTTGATATTGACCAAGAAGTGTTTTATGCCGATTTCGATTGGAACAGAATCCTCAAACTTTCCGCTTTAAATGAGTTCGAAGTAACCGAGTTGCCAAAGTATCCTTCGGTACGAAGAGACTTGGCGCTTTTGGTCGATAAATCCGTCAAGTATGGAAAACTGGAAGAGCTGGCGTATCAAACAGAAAGGAAGCTTTTGAAAGAGGTCGATTTGTTTGACGTTTACGAAGGGAAAGGAGTTCCAGAAGGAAAGCGTTCGTATGCGTTGAGCTTCATTCTTCAGGATACAAATTCAACCCTCAACGATAAAGTCATCGATAAAACCATGGGCCGCTTGCAGCAGCGTTTCGAAAGAGAGGTTGGCGCGGAGTTGCGTGGTTAAAACCGAATGAAAAGACTCTCAGCTTTTCTTCCAATAGCTATCGGAATTCTCCTTTCGCCATTTTTCCTTTTTGGGCAAGATGCTAGAACAATTCGTGTCAAAAAAGCGGAAGGAAAAATCATTTTAGATGGTCAGCTGAACGAAGCCGATTGGCTTTCAG
>JBMYXX010000075.1:0-10897 GCA_049608805.1 Flavobacteriales bacterium
GCGGTTTACAGCAATTGGGAAAAACGATTTGTAATCGCGCTCAAATGAAAGTCCAGAATAGGTTTTGGCCTGATACCATTTTCCGATTAACAGAAAGAAAACAAAGCCCGCTAATGAGTCAAGAAAACCGGGGCCAACACCTGCAAGAATATCGTAAGCGGAACGGCCGAATATGGCCAGGATTCCGATGGAAACGGGCACATCCATGTTAACATGCCGAACCTTCAAACCTTTGTAAGCGGAAAGCAAATAATCGCGACCAGCAAAAAGCACAACGGGTATTGCCAATGCTAAGTTGAGGTAATTGAATAGCACCGACCACTTGGAATCCAATGCTTGTCCGCCAATTAAGTATTCCGGAAAGCTGAGAAGCATAATGTTGCCGAAACAAAATCCAGCAACACCAATGCGATAAAGCAAAGCCTTATCGGTAGTTGGTTTCTGCTCTTTTTCGCCTGACTTTGCCAGATTCAGGTTTGGCGCGTAGCCAATAGAATGCAACAGTAAAACAAGCTCCTTTAAGGAGATGACCGATTGGTCGAAAAGGATGTTTGCAGTCTTCTTTGGGAAGTTGACTTCAGACTGCTTTACGCCAGGATTTAAGCGTTCTAATCGCTCCAGCAAATACACGCAAGCACTGCAATGAATGGCAGGAAGTTCAAATGAAATGCGGCCCAGTTTACCATCCGAAAAATCGAGCAAACTTTGTTTTACCTCTTCATTATCGAGGTAATTCAGTTCGTAAGCTTTGGCTTCGTCTGGTCTAACACCTAGAGGGCCATTGGCGTAGGTTTCATCTAAACCGACATCTTGCAAAAGCTGATAAACGGTGCTACAACCATTACAACAGAACGTGTGATTATCGTGCTCGATAATCTCGTCTGCGCATTCATCGCTACAATGAAAGCAGGTTACAGTTTCAGCAATTGAAGACATGGATGGTAAATACGAAGGCAAAGGTGCAGGGCTAATTTACCCTCGCCTTTGATTGCCATCAAACGGAAAACTGAGATTTGTCAGGAATGCATTGCGATTAATGCTCCTACAAATAGAATGCATAACGCCATAACTAGATAGAATATTCGGATCCACCAATTAGAACGTTTTCTTATTACTTCAACAATAGGGTTTTCGTCTTCTCCCAATACAGGGACAAGGGAAAAAAGGCATTGAACCAAGAATAACAAACCCAAACTGTAACATAGATGAGGAAGGCTGAGGCTTAAATGACCTCAGGGTTCTTATATAATCGTATTTTAAAAACCAGCACCAGTAAAACAAAATGAACAATGAGAATGTCAGGCACAAACCAACTCCCTCCAAAACTGACAGCCGTTCCATGGTCTAAAACCGATAATTCCTCAATGCTTGAATATTTAGCACATGAATATCGCGACCTTTAGATTCGATGTAACCATCTTGTTTGAACTCAGAAAGTGCACGAATAACTGTTTCCGTTGCAGTTCCAACTATGCTTGCTAAATCTTCACGACCTAGGCTAATTGTAAATTCTTCGCGGCCTTCTGAGTTGTATTTCTCATACACCTGAACAAGCGCATTTGCCACGCGCTTTCGCACAGAACTGTAGGCCAGTTCTATCAATTGTTCCTCCTTCTGATGAATGTTGTCAGCAAGCAGTTTGATGAAACTTCCAATTACTTCCGTGTTAGAATTCATCAAATGATAGAAGTCTTCCTTTGGAATAAGCAATACCTCAGAATCATCAATTACTTGAGCAGATTCGGCATAATTAGCGTGCTCTAAAAGTGCCGCGTAACCAAAGAAATCGCCAGAATTGTAAAGACCAGTAATGTATTCCTTTCCATCCTCATTCATCTTGTAGGTTTTCACCTTTCCCTTATTCAGAAAATAAAGATGAATGGGTGCATCTGCCTCACGGAAAATATGCTCCTTAAGCGTGTATTGCTTCGTTCGGTGGTTCTTGGTCACTTGGTCAACCACCTGGCCAGAAGCGGTAGCCATAAAGCCTTGAATACCATTGATGTTTCTGCTAGAACCAGTTTTAAGCGCCTCACTTTTCTTGAGTCGCATTTCTACGGCATCCAACAAATCCATCTCTTCAAATGGTTTGGTGATGTAGTCATCAGCACCCATTCCCATTCCCTTTCGGATGTCAACAGATTCAGATTTGGCGGTAAGGAATATGAATGGAATTGCCAATGTTGCAGGGTCTTTTCCAAGCATATGTAGTACGCCATAACCGTCCAACTCAGGCATCATTACGTCACAAATAATAAGGTCTGGAAGTTCAGATTTTGCCGCAGCCACACCCTTTCTTCCATCCTCAGCGGTAATAACTTCGTAGTTAGAGAGTTCTAGAATTTCGGCAATATTCTCGCGCATTTCTAGGTTGTCTTCAATAACCAGAATCTTCTTTTTCTCCATCAAACAGTTTTTTACTCTATGGGTAATGAGATTGTAAATGTAGTTCCTTGATCAATTACACTTTCGAAATTTATGGTGCCACCCATTAAATCAACATGCTTTTGAACGATGTTTAAACCGAGACCAGTTCCTTGAATGTTAGTCGCGTTTTTAGCTCTAAAAAAGCGCTCAAACAAATGTTGTTGTTCTTTTTCTGGAATTCCAATTCCTTGGTCTTCTACAGAAATGGTTAGCTCATTTTCGATAGCTATTTTAAGCGTAACGGTGCTGTTTTCCTTACTGTATTTAATTGCGTTAGAAAGTAAGTTGAACAGAATATTTCTGATGAGTTGTGGATCTAGTCCGTTTACAAGACCTTGAGTACATGCTTCTTTGTTCGGGCAGCACCGAAGCTCAATTACTTGTCCAGACTTGGTCATTTCTCCCATGTCTTCTGTAACGGAACGAGACAGTTCGCAAACACTAAATGGTTCTGGTGTAAAGGCCACCTTGCCTTGCTCTAGTTTTTCTAGAGAGAGGAAGTCATTCAGGATTGATGTCAAGTTCCGAACGGAGTTTCTAATCCTACCAACATGCTTTGCAACGCCATCAGTATTGTTGTTTTCAGCATAACGATTAACCAAATTAACCGAACTTAATATTGTTGCCAAGGGAGTTCGGAACTCGTGTGAGGCCATGGATACAAACCGAGACTTAAGCTCATTTAATTCTCGCTCTTTGTTTAGCGCAGCAACCATGTCTTGTTCTGCCTGTTTTTGCTCCGAGATGTTCTTTTCTACTAATAAAAGACGGTCAATTTTTTCATCATCATAAAGCGGAACCGCACTCATAATGTAAGTACTGTTGTTAGTTACAACCTCAAAAGAGCGCGGGAAACCGTTTAAGACCTTTTGCAGTTCTGCCTTTACATCGCTTTGGTACTTCTCCGGCAAAAGCGAAATGTAATTTTCCCCAATTACATTGTGATGGTCAACGCGCTGAGCGTAGTCTTGGCCTTCAGAAAAAACGTAATTAAAATCGCTGCTTAACACGTTAATTGTTCCATCCGGAAAATTCTGAGCGATTAGCGTGTACAAATGCTGGCTTTCTTCCAGCGCCTTTACCGCGGCATCCAATTCCTTGGTTCGCTGTGCAACGCCCTCCTCTAGTTCTCTGTTAATCTGAACCATTCGCTCTTCCGCATCCTTTCTTGTAGTGATGTCAGACACCAGCGCAACCACCCTCAACTCACCATCAAACTCAGCATGATTTAACGAGATCTCTACCGGAATGAGGTTGCCGTTAGCGTCTTGAGCCTGTAAATCCATTCCGCTCCCCATAGATCTACGCTGCGGATTTTGCACATATCCAGCCCTATGCTGCGCATGAATTTTCCGAAGAGCATCTGGTAAAAGCTCATCCACATTCATACCAACCAGTGTGTTTATCGGGTATTTGAACAGCGTAACCGCTGATGGATTGGCTTCAACGATGTTGCCTTCCCTATCAGCTACAATCATTGCTTCGGTAACAATCTCGTAAACCAGTTTGTATATCTCTGCGTTTTGCATGTGCGGTTACCGCAAACTTCGGTATTGGATTGGTTCTTACAACTGATTGATAACAGTTAGCTGAAAAAACCCGACTCTTGGGCACAAAAAAAGCGTCTCCAAACGGAGACGCTCTTCTTTACCTGTTGGCCCACTAGGGCTCGAACCTAGACTCTTCTGTACCAAAAACAGACGTGTTGCCAGTTACACCATGGGCCAATTCGGGCGGCAAAAATAAGAATTTTTAACACCGACACAAACAACTTTCCGTGCCTGAACATAGTCTCTTGTGGTAATATTCCTAAATTCGGCATCGCTAAAAAATAGCCTCAATGAGCAAGTATAAATTGATAAACAACATAACCGGATGGCTTGTGCTTTTCGCAGCATCTTTCGTGTATGTTTCAACTATAGAACCAACAGCTAGTTGGTGGGATTGTGGAGAATACATTTCTGCCTCTTACAAGTTAATGGTAGGGCACGAACCAGGAGCGCCAATGTTCCAGTTGCTTGCGCGGTTTTTCTCTTTGTTTGCTGGCGATGATGTGACGCAGGTTGCTAAATGGGTAAATACCATGTCGGCAATGGCAAGTGCATTTACAATTTTGTTCTTGTTTTGGTCAATTACTCACTTCGCAAAAAAGATTGTTATTGGAAAAAGTGGAGATGAGAATGATACAGGAAACATATTAGCCGTAATGGGTAGTGGAGTTGTAGGAGCATTAGCTTTTACATTCTCAGACTCATTTTGGTTTTCTGCCGTGGAAGGCGAGGTTTATGCGCTTTCATCCATGTTTACCGCAATGGTTTTTTGGGTGATTTTAAAGTGGGAGTCCGTTGCTGATGAACCACATGCAGACCGTTACATTGTACTTATTGCGCTTCTGTTTGGAATGTCTATTGGGGTTCACCTTTTGAACTTGCTTGCAATTCCTGCAATCACGTTTGTGTACTATTTCAGAAAGTACAAGCCAACAACTCCGGGTTTCCTTATTACAGGAGTTTTATCGTTGGTACTGCTGGTTTTTGTTCAGTACGGAATCATACCATACGTGGTAAAAGTTGCTTCTTGGTTTGAGTTAATGTTTGTAAACGGATTTGGACTTCCGTTTAACTCTGGAGTTCTGTTCTATGCAGTTTTGCTTGTAGTAGGAATTGTTACCGGACTTTACTTTACCCGAAAGCTGAAAATGTTTACCGCTAACACGGCCATTCTTAGTTTAATGATGCTGTTGATTGGATATTCGGCATACACCCTAACAGTAGTGCGGTCAATGGCAAACCCGCCAATGGACGAAAGTAACCCTGACAATGTTTTTGCTTTGCAGTCTTACTTAAATCGTGAGCAGTACGGAGATCGCCCATTGTTTTATGGCCAGTATTTTAATGCCGATTACACGGGAAAGAAAGATGGTGCCGATGTCTATTATCAGGCTGAAGATTCTTACAAGATTTCTGGTAAAAAGTCGATTGCTGAGTATGACAAAAAGAGAAGTGGACTTTTTCCTCGGATGTACAGTAGTCAAGCACATCACGTAGCAGAGTACAAAAGTTGGACTGGCGCAAAAGGAGGGACAAGGAAACCAACAGCGGCACAAAACATTTCATTCCTGTGGAACTACCAGATTGGCCATATGTATATGCGCTATTTCCTCTGGAATTTCGCTGGTAGGCAAAATGATATTCAAGGTCATGGTGAGATAAATAAAGGAAACTGGATTTCGGGAATTCCTTTCATTGACGAAATGCGCCTCGGGCCGCAAGACAACCTTCCAATTACCATCACCAATAATAAGGCACATAACAAGTATTATATGCTGCCATTGTTGTTGGGCCTTATAGGTTTAGTGTTTCAGTTTTACAGAGACCAAGAAGGAGGTTGGCTTGTTATGCTGATGTTTATTATGACAGGACTAGCCATTGTAATTTATCTGAATCAATACCCATATCAACCTAGAGAAAGGGATTATGCATACGTAGGTTCCTTCTATGCTTTTGCCATGTGGATTGGCCTTGGAGTGGCCGGAATACATTACGCGCTTAAACAGAAAGTGCCGGGTATTGCTGCGGCCGGAGTTGCTACCGTTTTGAGTTTGGTGGCTGTGCCTTATGTTATGGCAAAAGAGGGCTGGGATGATCACGATAGATCTAACCGTTATGCTGCCAGAGACATTGCTGTTAACTACCTAGAATCGTGTGCGCCAAACGCAATTCTTTTCACCAATGGCGATAACGATACGTTCCCGCTTTGGTATGCGCAAGAGGTAGAAGGCGTAAGAACAGATATTCGGGTTGTAAACCTGAGCCTGTTTAATACCAACTGGTATATAGATCAACTTAGGAGAGCTGCATATGATGCAGCACCACTGCCGTTTACGTTTACCGAAGACCATTTACTTGGCGAGAAAAGACTTCAAATTCCAATTTCTCAAAACTACTTTGAGCAAACCTTCAATAGGAGTTTAGGAGGGCGGCATCTTGAGTTGAGAACACTCTTAGATTTTGTTCGGCAAGATGACCCTAAGTATTTGTTGGATGCTAGAACTGCTGGTAAGTTCAATTATCTGCCAACAGGTAACGTAATGTTTGGGGTAGATTCTGCCCAGGTAATTAAAACCGGAACGGTTAGACCTGATCAGGCCGGAAGAATTGTGAAGCAAATGAAGTGGAAGCTATCTGGTAGCTCTATCACCAGAAACCACCTTATGGTTCTAGATTTAATTGCCAATACTAACTGGGAACGTCCAATTTATTTTGCTGTTACTGTTGGAAGCGACAACTATTTAGGGCTAGAAAAGTATTTCCAAATTGAAGGCCTTGCTTACAGGTTGGTGCCTATAGAAAAGAACACTAAAGACGGTCAAACAGGAGAAGTGAATACGGTTGCTATGTATGAAAACATGGTGAACAAATTCCAGTGGGGTAACATGCACATGCCAGAGGTTTATCATGGTACCGAAACGGAACGAATGAGCCTTAATTACCGAAGCATGTACGCGAGGTTGGCTAATGCGCTTATTGATGAGGGTAAAAAGGAGGAAGCGTTAAAAACGCTGGATAAGTGTATGGAAGCAATTCCGCATGAATCTATTTTGCTCAATTTCTCAGCTGCAGGTTTGGCCGAAGCTTACTACAAACTAGAGGAGTATGACAAGGCTAATGACATAGCCAGAAAAATGACCGAAGTATATGGTCAGGAAATGGACTATTACACGAGCCTTGACAAACGAAATGTGAAGCGTTTGGGTAATGAGCCAGAAATAGCTCTTTCTGTACTTCAAAAGCTTATGATTTTGGCCCGTGTAAACGACCAAGAAGAATTGCTTGGAGAGATTGAAGCAAGGTTTGATGAAATAGAATCTAAATTCCTTTCTTCTCCTTTATCTAGAAAGTAATTTGGCATTTGGCTCTGCGTATTTAGTACGGCCACCGATAGCTTACCGTTGGCTTTATTCGGAAGCTCTTTTTAGAAAAAGTGCTTCCGAAAAAAAAGTCTATCTCACTTTTGATGATGGTCCGCATTCTGAGGCAACACCACTGGCGCTCTCTATCTTAGAAACGCATGATGTAAAAGCAACGTTTTTTGTGCTTGGTTGCAATGCTGTTAAACATCCAAGTTTGCTCAGTAAATTGAGAGAAAAAGGGCATCAAATCGGCAACCATGGTATGAATCATTTAAACGGATGGCAAACTCCTACCAAGCGTTACCTAATAGACATGGAGCAAGGTAGGGAGGCAACAAAATCAAACTTGTTTAGGCCAGCTTACGGAAAGTTATCTGTGCCCCAATACAAACAGATAAAGAGAACGGAGAAAATTGTTTTGTGGGACGTGATTTCTGGCGATTTTGACCAAAGCATTACCGCGGATACCGTTTGTCGGAATGTTGTAACTAACGTTAGAAATGGCAGTATTATCGTTATGCACGATAGTAAAAAGGCCCTGCAAAACATGGGTGGGTCTTTGGACAGAATGCTAACAGAACTGAAGAAAAACGGTTACGAATTTGGACTGATTTGAAGCAGGAAGTAATGGTCAATATTGCTTAGTTTAGCAACAAGGAAAAGAGGTGGATAGCTGGCATAAACATAAGAGAAGGGAGAAGATTAGGAACAACATCATGGTTGTTTTAGCAATCATCTTGGTTATTCTCAATATCATGGTTTACTTCTCTCGCTAATACTTAGCGACCTTTAAAGTTGGCTTTGCGTTTTTCCACAAAAGCCGATGCACCTTCTACAAAATCTTCGGTTTCGCAACACGCACCAAATTGCTCAATCTCATATTGCAATCCGTTTACGCCATCTGTAAAATAAGCGTTAACCGATGCTATTACTTTGGCAACTGCCATAGGAGCCTTAGAGGCAATCTTTAGTAGTATTTCTTCGGCTTTAGCAAGAAGCTCAGTAGCTGGAACTACGTGATTGGCAAGACCTAATCTAAGTGCTTCATCTGCTTTAATCATATCGGCAGTTAACAGTAGCTCAACGGCCTTTCCTTTGCCAATCAACTGAACTAAACGCTGGGTTCCTCCATATCCTGGAATTAGCCCAAGGTTAACCTCCGGTTGGCCAAAACGAGCAGTCTCACTAGCAACACGCATATGACAAGCCATTGCTAGTTCGCAACCTCCTCCAAGCGCAAAACCGTTAACCGCTGCAATAAATGGCTTCGGAGAATTTTCTATTGCGTTAAAAACGTCCTGCCCTCGCGCAGCAAGCGTTGTTCCTTGCTCTTTTGTTAATCCAGAAAACTCAGATATATCTGCGCCAGCAACAAAAGCCTTGTCTCCGCTACCCGTAATAATGGCACCGGTTATTTCTGAATTAGCGTAAACCTCTTTTACAACCATGTCTAAATCATCAAAAACCCCTTTGCTAAGAGCGTTTAATTTTTTAGGCTGATTGATGGTAATTGTGAGTATTCCGTTACTCAATTCGGTAAGAAGGTTATCGTAATTCATTGCTATTGCTTAGATGAAATTCAAAAGTAGAAAAACAGCTAATCTGGCGGCTTTTTCGGGTATGAAATATCAATCTTATATAAGACCTTTGAATTTCAAATAAATTACATCGAATGAATGTTTTATTGATTGGTTCTGGAGGAAGAGAACATGCCATGGCATGGAAACTTAGCCAAAGCAAGCGACTTACCAAGCTTTACATTGCACCAGGGAATGCTGGTACCGATAGCGTTGGCACCAACGTAGATTTGAATCCATTAGATTTTGAAGCTGTTCGGGACTTTGTACGCGGCAATGGCGTGCATATGGTTGTGGTTGGTCCAGAAGCACCATTGGTTGCAGGCATTGTAGATTATTTTCAGAACGAACCATCGCTTAAATACATTCCTGTTATTGGTCCATCTAAGTTGGGTGCCATGCTAGAAGGGAGTAAAGATTTCTCTAAAGAATTTATGGTGCGCCACGGTATTCCAACTGCAGGGTATGGTGCTTTTACTTCAGAAACGTTAGAAGATGGCTTCAAATTCTTAGAAACACTTCATTCTCCGTATGTGCTTAAAGCCGATGGGCTTGCAGCGGGAAAAGGCGTGTTAATTTGTGATGAGCTAGTGGAGGCAAGAATTGAACTTACGTCAATGTTAGTTGAGCACAAGTTTGGAGAGGCATCTGACAAGGTTGTGATTGAAGAGTTTCTAAGGGGGATAGAGCTTTCTGTTTTTGTGCTTACGGATGGTAAAAACTATAAGATTCTACCTTCAGCAAAAGACTATAAGAGAATTGGGGAAGGAGATACAGGTCTAAATACTGGAGGAATGGGGGCAATTTCGCCTGTTCCGTTTGCGGATCAGGAGTTTATGAATAAGGTGGAAGAGCGCATTGTGAAACCAACCATAAACGGATTGGCCAAAGACGATATCGATTACCGAGGTTTCGTGTTTATAGGACTAATGAATGTTGGTGGCGACCCTTTTGTAATTGAATACAACGTTCGCATGGGCGACCCAGAAACGGAGGTTGTAATTCCTAGAATTGAGACAGACTTGGTTGACTTGTTTGAGGCTGTTGCCGATCAAAGTTTAGACCGCGTTCAGCTTAAGGTTGATTCTAGAACTGCTTGCACAGTTATGCTAGTTTCTGATGGCTATCCTGGTGCTTACGAAAAAGGCAGACAAATAAAAGGTCTTGATAAAGTGAAAGACAGTGTTGTTTTTCACGCAGGAACAAAGTCGGAAAGCGGAGATGTACTTACTAATGGCGGAAGAGTATTAGCCATTACATCGTACGGAGAAAATATAGTGGAGGCGTTAGAACAGTCTTACACCAATGCTCAGGTAGTAAACTACGAAGGAAAATACTTTAGAACAGATATTGGGTTTGATCTCTAACCTTATCGGTTAGGGTACTCTTCTCCTTGGAAACCTACGAGTTTCACCGTCCAGTAAACTAGCGCTACGGTAATGATGATTATTAACAACCCGTTGACGTAATTATTTCCAGCTTCTAAAAGGCCGAATGTCCACATGAAGAGATCCCCAATAGGTGCTAGAATGTCTTGTAAGTTCATTGTGCTTCGATTTGTTGCGGCAAATATATCACAATATTAAATTCGGAGAGTTCAATAATTCATGCTCACACCAATTCTTAAAACACAAACATTAGCTGGCTTAACGCTTGCGTACGTGCTTTGCGGTTTAATGCTGGCATTTGGGTTGGTTTTTCAAACCCCAGAGCCTGTTGGTGCCGAAATGCTCTATTCTCATTGGGCATTTTCTTGGCTTCAAACGTTTCCAAATCTTACTTCTTGGCTTTGCTTAGGCTTAGTGTCTGCTGTTGGGGTTCTCTCTAGGCTAAGGCCTGGCGAAACTAAAATTGCGTACAGCAAGGCCAACATGACTATGTTAATTCTAGTCTGCATAGTTGTAACACAATTTGAAACGGTGTTTAGCAAACCGAATGTTCTTGCCTCAGGCGCAATTTCGCTTGCTATGTTTTGGTTAAT
>JBMYXX010000076.1:0-10799 GCA_049608805.1 Flavobacteriales bacterium
TAAACACGTGTTTTTATTTGCTTCGCGTAGCTCACTCTGTGGTCAATTCGTCTGCGGTTATTACAATCTTTTTTGGCGGAACTACGCTCTCGTAAATTCCTAATGGCTCAACTGATTTAGCTACCTCGCTTTGCTTGCTCACAAACATGAGTTCTGAGCGGGTTGAGATAAACTCTGAGCGGAGTTCTTTTAGCTCTCGGTTAATGGAGTCTATTCCAATTATGCCGCTTTCGGCAAACTGGCTGTTTCCTATATAGAAAATGCCAATACCGAAGAGGAAAAGCAGAAACGGAATGTTGTTCAAGACGTTATCGCGCGTCAAGAAGCTTCCGTCTAAAACACCTAAAATGCTTTTGACTACAGCGTTTCCGCCAGTTTTATTTTCTGTCTTCTCGCTCATCAGATTTTTTCTGCTATTCTGAGTTTTGCGCTTCGCGACCTTGGGTTTCTAGCAAGCTCTTCTTCGCTAGCTACAATTGGCTTTCGTGTAATGGCGTTGAACGGAACGAGTGGCTTTCCGTAGAAATCCTTCTCAATTTTTCCTTCAATGTTTCCGCTTCTTACAAGGTTTTTGACTAGCCTATCTTCTAAAGAGTGATAAGACATTACTACCAATCTTCCGTTATCGGCTAAAATGTTTGGCATTTGAACAAGCATCTCTTTTAGAGCGCCCATTTCGTCATTCACTTCCATTCTAATGGCCTGAAAAACACGAGATAGAAAGCTGTTCTCCTTTCCTCGTTGGGCCATCGGTAGAATTACCTCCTTGAATTGGTCAATCGTTTCAATTTCTTCAGGTCCTCGGGCCGCAACTATTGCTTTTGCTAGTTTCCAAGCCTCTTTTAGGTCAGAGTTTTCTCGGAAAATTCCCGAAAGTTGTTCTGCTGAATAGGTGTTGATGACCGAATGTGCGGTTAGCTCAATTCCGTCAGACATTCTCATGTCTAATGGGCCGTCTGCTCTGGTGCTAAATCCGCGTGTAGGCTCATCTATTTGGAAAGAAGAAATTCCTAAATCTGCAAGAATCCCGTTTACAGGAAGCGCCTCAAAGTATTTCAGAAAATTGCGCACATACCTGAAGTTGTGTGGTATGAATGTGAAGTTTTCTGCCTGTAACAGGTTCATCTGTGCGTCTTTATCCTGGTCAAAAGCGAACAAACGCCCGCCTTTTAGTTGCTTAACAATTTCACGTGAATGGCCTCCTCCTCCGAAGGTCAAATCCACATAAATCCCTTCTGGATCAATGTTTAAGCCTGAGATGCACTCCTGTAACAGTACGGGGTCATGGTAACTCATCAGCCCCGTCATTTAGGCTGCCCATGACTTCTTCAGCCAGTGTGGCAATGTCTGTTTCAGGATTGCTCAGCTTTTGCTCGTATGCCGCCTTGTCCCATATTTCTACATATGTTCCTGCGGATGCGAGTACAATGCTGTTGGAGATTGAGCTGAATCCGACTAAGTCTTTCGGAATCAGCAATCTGCCAGTAGCATCAAGCTCAACTATCTTGACCCCTGCCGTGAACAAGCGGATGAATTCGACATTCTTGCGCACAAACCGATTCAGTTTGTTTACCAATGTCATCTTGGCATCCCACTCCGTCATTGGGTACAATTCAATGCACTTCTCGAACATTCCGCGCTTTAGCACGAAACCATTCTGAAGCTCAGACATCAACTGCTTCTTCAATGCTGTAGGTAGCATGAGTCGGCCCTTGGCGTCCACTTTGCATTCATATGTCCCAATAATGTTGGTCACGTTAACAGAGATTTATCTAGGTAAAGTAATGGATTATCTACCACTATTTACCACAGTTTACCACAACTGTTGAAAACTTTATAAGTCAAAACTACAGAAAGGTTACGATTAAACGATAATTGTGCTGGTTTTAGTATGAATAGTTGGTGGTAAAAAGTGGTACAATTGTTAATAACCTAGATGGTTTTCGATTGATTTAATCGACTTTTGACACCTTCATTTTTGGTTATTTTTGGCTCAAACGTCAGATGGCATTGGTTAAGGAAGAATCAGGACACAAATACATTGAGCAAGGAGAAGGTCCTGTGCTCGTGGTATTGCATGGCCTCTTTGGGGCGCTCAGTAATTTCAAGGATGTTCTCGATGAATTCTCTAAGGATTACCAAGTGGTAATTCCGATTATGCCGATTTATGAATTGCCACTTTTGAAGACCAATGTGAAGGAGTTGGCTTCTTACATTAATAAGTTCATTGAGTTTAAGAACTACAAGCAGGTTGCTTTACTTGGTAATTCTTTAGGTGGTCATGTATCGTTGGTTTACACCGTTGCGCATCCAGAAAAGGTGAATGCCTTAATTCTTACTGGTAGTTCAGGTTTGTATGAGAATGCTTTTGGAGGTTCGTTCCCCAGAAGAGAGGATAGAGATTACATCCGTAAGAAAGTTGAAACCACTTTTTACGACCCAGCTAACGCGACTGATGAATTGGTGGAGGAGGTGTTTGGAATCATCAACGATAGAAATAGATTGATTCGCGTTTTGGCAATTGCTAAATCTGCAATTCGCCATAACATGCGCGAAGATTTACCGAACATTAGTATTCCGGTTTGTTTAATCTGGGGTAAGAATGATGGTGTTACTCCACCAGAAGTTGCCGAGGAGTTTCATGAGCACTTGCCAAGTTCAGATTTGTATTGGATTGATAAATGCGGTCATGCACCTATGATGGAGCATCCGCAAGAGTTTAATGGTGTATTGGCGCCATGGCTCAAGAAGCACATTCTTAACAACTGATTTATGATTATTAAAGATGTCGAGTTTGTGATGAGCAACTCGGATGTGCGCAAGTGCCCGAAACCAGATAGACCCGAATACGCTTTTATTGGTCGGTCTAACGTAGGTAAGTCATCACTCATTAATATGTTGATGAATAAGAAGGGCTTAGCTAAGACAAGTTCTACGCCTGGAAAAACACAGTTAATCAATCATTTTTCGGTTAATGAAAGTTGGTACTTAGTTGATTTACCAGGTTACGGTTATGCCAAAGTTCCCAAAGCTCAGAAGGTAAAGTTTGAGCGGATGATTTCGGACTATATCTTACTAAGAGAGAATCTTGTAACAGTTTTTGTTTTGGTTGATATGCGCCATTCTCCACAGCAAATAGATTTGGAGTTTATGGAGTGGTTGGGAGTTTCTTCTATACCATTTACAATAGTGTTTACAAAGCTTGATAAGCTGAAGCAAAGCGAGATTAAGCCAAGGCTTAAAAAGTATCGAGAGAAGATGCTGGAGAAGTGGGACGAGTTGCCTATTCAGGTTATTACATCTGCCGAAAAGAAGAACGGTCGAGAAACCTTGCTAGAATATATTGAAGGGTTTAATAACGACTTTAAAACCAAGTTTAGGTAAACAAAAAAGGCTCCATTAAGGAGCCTTTTTTGTTTGAGTATTGTGGTATTACCGAATTATCTGAACCCAACCTGTTTCGTTGAAGTTGTAATTCTCTAAATCGTTGTTGATGGCGTTTCCAGAATTCATTTCTGCTTTTGTAATGGTATAGAAGTATGTGCCAGCTGGTGCTTCAACTCCTGCTTGTGTGGTTCCATCCCAAGAAATCAATGGAGATTGGTTTGAGAATACCACATTTCCCCATCGGTTGTAGATTTCTAAGTTGAAAGGACCAACATCACTTGTTCTTACGTCAAACACATCATTCCAACCATCGTTGTTTGGTGTAAACACGTTAGGGACAATTAAACCCTCAACCACATCTATTGGAATAATAAGTGTGTCTAGGCATTCTAACCCACTTCTTACAATAAGTGTAATGTCGTAGGTCCCTGTTTCATAATACGCATGGAATGGTAATGAGTCTGTGCTTGTTGTTCCATCGCCAAAATCCCAGTGCCATTCGCTGGTTAAAAGGCTAGAATCTGCCATTTCAAGAATGTCATGAATAAAAATTCCACCCGGTAATGTTGGGTCAGTTACAACTGAAAAGTTTGCTACCGGAAGTGGGTAAACCTCAACTGCGTACGCTCTTGTAAGAGATGCACACCCACCGTTAATTCCGTTCGGCACAGTTTCTATAACCTGAACAGTACCTGTAACAGGGTCTGCTTGATTGTTGTCCCAAATTACTGTTACAGAGTAGTCTGTTTGATTGGTTATGGTTCCTCCGGTAACTACAAAATCGTAATCGGAACCGTTTTGAGGAACTGTGTATGTTTCTTCAACACTAGCACACATAGCATCGTCTCCGCTTACCTCAGGTTCAGAAGGAACATTAAATGCCATGGCATATGCATCTTCTGGTACGGTAAGAAAATCATCCCACTCATATCTAACTACTTGGTCTAAACCGCCTAGTATTGCTGAGCTTGAGTTGCCCATATTCTCCCAAATTGAAGCAGTACTGCTCCAGTTTGCAATTGTGTTGTAGTCTTCGTCTCCTTCTGCTGGGTTAGCATAAAGGGCAATATCTGCGTTGGGAACACCACCGTTTCCTTGGTTGATTTTGTGGTACCACCATGGGTTAACGTAGCAAATGGTTGTGTCTGTTAGAGTAACTGGTAACCCGAATGCCGTGGCTGATTGATTTACAAACCGAACGTTAAACGTGTCTGTATCTGAAGTAAGAGGTTTGATGGTTACTGGTCTGTATCTCTCAAAATTATCCGGGTCTGTTGGTGCGTTTATGCTTGATCCTACAGGAAAGCTATAGCCTACATCTTGATTTGTTACTCTAGCAAGGCTACCGTTGTTTTTGCTTGAGACAAATCCACATGGATCACAGTTTGTTTCTCGCTGAATAGCGCCAGTTGCAGAGTTTAAAACCCATAGAACATTGAAGTTGGTTGCAAACTCACCGGAGTCAAGGTCAAGCGTTCCGTTTTCGCCAATTTCAACATCAACAGTAGGGCCTGTCATGTTTGGGCCAATAGTGTCGAAAATGCTTCTAACGATTGGGCCAACCAATTGTAAATCGTGAAACCGCGTTACTTCAGATCCTCTAACCCAACCAGTTTCCATGAATTTTACCTTTCCTTCTCCAGCATTGTAAATGCCGTTGTTTTCCCAGTCTCCATAGATTTCAAAAAGTCCATCGTTTGGTTCAATGTCAAGTGGAGCAACGTCAAAGCCACCGCTCTGTCCGTTATTTACAAAGTCTCCATGAATGATGAATTTTCCCTTGTTAACCATAATGCTGTCATTATTGGTTACGCCTCCATCAACCCAAACCACGGCAGAATCTGTGGCGCCACCGTTAATGTAGAACATTGCGCCATTGTTAAAGATTAATGGGTCTGCTTGCGCAAATGCTTGAGAAAAAGCACCAAGAATAAACGCAATAGATAAGAAGGTGGAAGCTAAAGGGGTCTGAAATTTCATCAATTGAAATAGTATTTGGTCTATACAGCTTTCTGTAAGTACACAAATATATGCGCGCGAGGGCAATAGTTCAAATTAAATGCAGTTGCACGAGCTATTGCCAACCGAATAAGGTTGGAGATTAACGGGTTATTCGAACATTTCTGCGGCAAAATGCTGGCCAAATTCTCTCATGTCGGCAGCCATTTTGTCTTCATTTGTGGCGCGCTGTAACGTGTCGGCCATGGAAACGATTGTTTGATGGAAAAAACGCTTCATTTCGTCAACACGCATTTCTTTTGTCCAAAGGTCCATGCGCAAGGTTTCTTCACTTTCTGTATCGTAAACCGAAATCATGATTGCTTTTGAGTCTAGTTGCTTGTCCATTCCAGCATCGGTTGCAAGCCAGCTAATTTTTTCTGGAACCTGATTCTCGTCAAGCGTTACGTTGAAGTTTATTTCTGATGACTTGCTCATTCTTTCGGTTTGTATTTAGACTTTGTTAAAATTTCTTGTGAGTCCTGATTTAGCATCAATTCTTCAATTGAAATTTCAGGGTTTTCTTTCATGTATTTTCTTACAATTTCCCATCCAACCCACTGTCCTAACCGACCAGGAGAATCTTTTGGAATTCCAGATACAAAAGGAGCTTGGTTGATCCACTTGTTAATAGACATGTATTCTGTGCTGTAGAGTAATTCTTCTTCAACCAAATGTGCCCAAATTCTTGGTTCATAAGCTGAACACCAATCAATGGCCTGGGAGTTAAATCCGATTTTGGATGAATCAGCTGTGTTTCGGAGCAGAGCATCCATAACGTACAACATTTTACCTTCGAAAATCATGTAGTCTAAAAGCGAGTTTCTAGTCGCATCGGTTTCATACATAGATTGTATCCAGCCTTTCATGGCTTGCGGAACAACTTGTTCTGGTTTCATGTTTGTGTAAACATATTGCGGCAAACCAACCATTGGGTAAATCGGGTAATCAGCCCCAAGAAACATATCTAGACTAATTCCGAGGGTAGTTTTTGTGGCCACAACTGGGTAGTTTAATGCTGAAATCATGAAAACCACATTCGGCACCACGCTATCCGGAAAGTGGTAATGGAAATACCTGAAAGCATCATTTAACTCTGCTTCAATTGCCTCAGTGCTTTCATATTCGGTTTGCGTGTCATCGTAAAGAACTTTCATGTTCTCATCAGTAATAAACTGCGCCACAGCATACGGAAAGCCTTCGTTTTCTGGATTGCCAATTTGAACCACGCCTTCACAGTAATCGACTAAAAATTGGCCATAATCAGCATATAGTTGGTCTGTGTTTGTCTCGCCTGCGGCAGGATTCAGCGCAAACAGGTCTTGGTCTAAACGTTGAAATTGCAACTCAATTTCAGAGTCATTCAAGTTAACATCTAGCGGGTCTGAGTTGCAGCCTGTAAGAACAAATACAACTAAAAGGAGTGCCGCAAAAGTGTAAGTTTTCATGCCCAATTATTCATGTAATTTTGCGAACGCAATTGAAGCGGACGAAATTATGAAAAACCTACTTCTATTATTGATTGTTTTTGGGATTGGAAGCCATGCTTTTGCCCAAGATCAGGCTGTTGGACCAAACACTCGTAAAAAGTTCAAAATTGGATTCAACCTTTCTCCAGCGGTCGATTTTTTTCAGCCTAACACGGAAGGCGTTGATTTAGACCAAGCCAAGATGAAGTTTGGCTATGGAATGATGGCTGAGTATGCATTTACCAATAACTACGCTATTGGATTTGGACTTGAGCATAAAATGGGCGGTTCGTCTTTAGATTTTGGTGCAGATGCAGATGCTCGTTACCTTGATCAGTCAGATAAGGAAGAGTACAGATTGCTCACGCGAACGCACAGATATGATTACGTGAACCTTCCAATTACATTGAAGCTGATGACGAACGAAATTGGGTATTTTACTTACTTCGGACAGTTTGGTGTTGATGTTTCGGTATTGGTTTCTTCAAAAGCTAAAGACCTGAGGCAATTGGTAACCGATTCTGTAGATGGAATGGGTGCTTTTGTTTCTGAATCTTTCAGCGATGCTGCCGAAACAGATAATTTTCTGGGTAGATATAACCAGAGCATGTTTGTGAATGTGAAACTTAGAGTTGGAGCTGGTTTTGAGTGGAATTTCTCTGGCAATACATCGCTAGTAGTAAGCGTTTCTTACCACAACGGTTTTATTGACTTAATGAAAGATCCTGATGGCGATAAAGTGGCAAATGACGAAGGGTTATTTAGGTACGATGAAAACCGCGCGAAGCAACCGTTCGAATTGAGTGCTAATCTCCATCATGTTGCGTTAAATGTTGGAATACTCTTTTAAGCTTTTTAATTAATCGTCATTGCCAAGGAAGAATAACTGAAGCAATCTCCATCAAGTAGATTACATTCACGGTTTCTGATTTATCATGCAAATACGATTATCACAGCTTAATTATCACATCGGAAATTTCGAAGAAAATGTTCGGAAGATTGCGGGTGAGATAAATGCTGCAAAGAATGCAGGAGTTGATTTGATTGTGTTTCCGGAGTTGGCCGTTTGTGGTTACCCGCCCAGAGATTTTTTAGAGTTTGAAGACTTCATCTTGCGATGCGAAAAAGCGGTGCAGGAAATTGCTTCGGTTTGCGATGGAATTGCCGCAATTGTTGGTGCTCCTGTTCGGAATTCGGCAGAAAGTGGTAAAGGTTTGTTTAATGCCGCGGTGGTTCTTTCAAATGGAGAAATTAAGCAGGTAATTAAGAAGTCACTACTTCCTAACTACGATATTTTTGATGAGTACCGCTATTTTGAACCGAACAGACAGTTTGAAATAGTGGAACTTAATGGGATTAGAATTGCGCTTACGATTTGCGAAGATTTGTGGAATGTAGAGGACCCATTGTACATCACAAGTCCGATGGACGAGTTGATGAAGTACAACCCGCAGTTGATGATAAACATTGCGGCTTCTCCGTTTGATTTTAATCACCGCGAAGATCGCCTTAGGGTTTTAGGGAAGAATTGTAAGAAGTACAATTTGCCACTGTTATATTCTAATCATGTTGGTGCCCAAACCGAGCTCATTTTTGATGGAGGCTCGATGGCGTTGAATTCCAACGGAGAATTGATTCATGAACTTAAGTACTTCAAGGAAGATTCATCAGCCTTCAAATTTGACGGTTCGCTGAGTATGATTTCTGGCGCTACTGCTGATGGCGAAACCTCAAAAATTGAGCGAATACACGATGCAATTGTGCTTGGAATTAAAGACTACTTCGGAAAACTTGGGTTTAAAAAAGCGGTGCTTGGACTTTCGGGAGGAATTGATTCTGCTGTGGTATTGTACTTGGCACAAAAGGCACTTGGCGCAGAGAATGTGAGAACACTATTAATGCCTTCTGGGTTCTCGTCTGGCCATTCTGTTGATGACTCAATTGAGCTTTCAAAGAACCTCGGCACCGAGTATGAAATTGTCTCAATTGAAAATCTTTTCGAGAATTTTCAGAAAGACTTAAAACCATTGTTTGGCGATTTGCCGTTTAATTTGGCAGAAGAGAATTTGCAGGCTAGAATTCGTGGAGTTTTGTTGATGGCTGTTTCAAACAAGTTTGGAAATATTTTGTTAAACACATCAAACAAAAGCGAATGCGCGGTTGGTTATTCAACCATTTACGGAGACATGAATGGCGGTTTATCTGTAATTGCAGATTTGTATAAAACCGAAGTTTATGAGCTTGCGCGATGGATTAACAGAGATGGCGAGGTGATTCCTGAAAACATCATAACTAAGGCACCAAGCGCAGAGCTTCGTCCAGATCAGAAAGATTCAGATTCTTTACCAGACTATGATGTTTTGGACGAGATTTTGATGGAGTACATTGAAAATAGGAAAGGCCCAAGCGAGATTATTGCAATGGGACATTCTGAAGAATTGGTAAACAGAATTTTGAGGTTAGTTAACTTAAACGAGTACAAAAGGTATCAAACTCCACCTATACTAAGAGTGTCTAAAAAGGCGTTCGGCATGGGCAGAAGAGTGCCAATTGTAGGTAAATACCTCTGCTAAAAAGACTTATATGAAACGATTGATTTTATTATTGATGGTGGCTGCAATAGCTACGGGATGTGCCACAAAACAAGAACAGGCAAATACTAATCTTGCTCAGGTTTGGAGGATTTCTAAGGTGCTAGAAAACGGTGACGACATCACGTCTAGTTACACCTCAAACAGAATTACTTATCGGCTTTCGTTCAATAATAGCGGCTCTTTTTTAGAGACCTATTTTCCGTTTAGCGGAGCACCGGAAGTTTCCGTGTCGGGTTCGTGGTTTTTTTCTGATGGAATCAATAAAATCACATTAGACGATAATCACCAGTCTAGAATCTACCAAGTTGATTTGTTAGATGAAGACAACTTTAATATCACCGATTTGGGTTCAAGTAATGAACGCCAAATTGAGTTTGTTCCTGAGTAATTAGTTGATTGTCCAGGTATTCTTACCTCGAAGCAATTCGTCTAAGTCTCCGCTGCCAAACTTGGCTTTCGCAGTTTCTAATTGGTCAACTAACAAGTCTTCATAGCAAGCTCTTTCTTCCGTGTAAAACACGCCAAACGGACGTGGGAAGTTTCCTGCCAAAGAAGGGTCTTGATAGAAACGCACTAGAAGATTAGCCTTAGTTCTATCGGTTTCGTCATGAATCCAAAGCTCATCTTCGCTAACCGAATCCATATCTACAATAACCGGAGTAAAACCATCTAGCTTAATCCCAAATTCTTTGTTTGCGCCAAAAACCAATGGTTGGCCGTGCTCAACAAATAAGGTCTGCTGACCTTTTGTAGCCTTGTCTGTCATGCCAAAAAATGCTCCGTCATTAAAGACATTACAATTTTGGTAAATCTCAACCATTGAGGTGCCTTTGTGTGCGTTTGCACGAGACAAAGTTGTTCTTAAATGAACGGGGTCTCTATCCATGGTTCTAGCATAGAAAGTAGAATCTGCACCTAGACACAATGCCGCAGGGTTAAACGGGTGATCCAAAGAACCCATTGGGGTAGATTTGGTTGTTTTTCCTTCTTCAGAAGTAGGAGAATATTGCCCTTTAGTTAACCCGTAAATCTGGTTGTTGAAGAGAAGAATATTAATGTCGAAGTTTCTTCTCAACATGTGAATGAGGTGATTTCCACCAATGGAAAGTGCATCGCCATCGCCAGTAACCATCCAAACACTTAAGTCTGGGTTAGTGGCTTTTAAACCACTTACAACAGCCGGTGCACGGCCATGAATACTGTGCATTCCGTACGTATTCATGTAATACGGGAAACGGCTGCTGCAACCAATTCCTGAGATGAAAACTACGTCTTCGCGCTTTACATCAAGCTCCGGAATTACCTTCTGCACTTGTTTCAGAATAGAGTAGTCGCCACAACCTGGGCACCA